>JBHEKZ010000193.1:0-3886 GCA_041859025.1 Melioribacteraceae bacterium
TTAATTAAACCAGGTGATACTGTTTTTGTAAAGCCAAACTTTGTTGATCATAAACATCGTTTTACTGATGAACTATGGACTGTTATTACACATCCTTCTGTAATAAGAGCAGTGTGTGATTATGTGTTTATTGCACTAGAAGGAAAAGGCAAAATTCTTATTGGAGACAACCCGCATGCGGATGCTAAATTTAATATCATTAAAGAAAAATGTCACTTAGATGAACTTTCAAATCTCTATAGTAAGAATGAATTGATCTGTGAAATAGTTGACTTAAGATATTGGCATGTTCCTAATCTAAAATACTATGGTTTTAAAGAAGGCCGTGTTGGTTTACCTGGTGATCCGCTCAACGCCAGTAAATTAATTGTAGGAAAGGAATCTCTTCTGACCAATCGATCAACAATTCTATTTAGAGGGACTTATACCGACAGATTTGAAACAATAAAACAACACTTATTCAATAAACACACTTATGTCGTTTCTAATTCAATTTTAAGCGCCAACGTTTACATCTCAATACCGAAATTAAAATCACACGCAAAAGTCGGAGCAACACTTAACATTAAGGGGTTGATAGGAACAATCGCAGATAAAAATGCTTTAGTTCATTGGTGCATTGGTTACCCTCTCTTTGGTGGAGACGAATATCCATCTCCTCAAAAAGTTAGTGACTATTTTAGGTTGTATTGGCAGCATTTACTTCTGGATTTGCTTCCAAGCAGAGTGTATTTCCTTCTCAGAAACTTTTTAAATAAAAGGTGGATTGGAAAAGCATACAATAGAATAATTGATACCGACTACCAAAAAGAAAAGATGTTGCGCGGGGCTTGGGAAGGAAATGAAACTACATGGCGAATGACAGTTGATGTTTTTAACGCAATTATCAAAGATTGTACGGGATTCAGAAGAAAAAAGGGATGGCAATTAAAAACATTTTCAGTAGTTGATGGCATAGTCGGAGGTGATACCGATGGTCCACATTTTCCGAATAAAGTTGAACCGAAAGTAATCATCTCTGGAGAAGATTTTATTGAAGTAGATGCAGTCTGTGTTCGATTGATGGATTTCAATATCGATATCGTAAAATATCTTAAGCATCTATTGAGTCAATATAGGATTTCATTAAGTGAAATCTCGATCAGATCGAACCAATTTGATGCACAAAACTTTTTTGATAAAGGTAAAAGCTATCTGGGTTTTAAACCTCCTTACAGGTGGCCAAGTTTGAGTTTGAAAAATATTAAACCTGGAAAGTCGTTTCTTTCAGCTAAATAAATCATAAACGAGAATAGTTTTTAATCACTAAGACAGTTGTTATTGAACGCAGTAAAAAAGAATTATTACAAAAGAGGTTAATAAAATGGGTGAACCCATAAATCATAAATTAAAAATTGCATTGTACGCCACAGTTCCATTTCAGCTTAGAGTCTTAGAGCCGATAGCAAAGGGATTTGACGCTAATCTTATTAGTTTCGATACTGAAGAAATTAAAGCATGGAATCCGGATGTAATTGTTGTTACCGCCGAACATGAAATTTCACTTTTTAGAACATACTGCGATGAAACAAATTGTGCTTTAGTAGCGTTGCGTCATGGCGCTGGTTTTAAATACGTTAAACCTCCACAAAAATATGCTCTAGCGGATTATATCTGTGGCAGCGAATGGGACCAAAAAGATTTTGAACGTGGCGGGATAAGACCCCGTAAAAAGTTTCTACTCACAGGGAATGCTTGGGTTGATGGAGTTTTTAATGTTCCAAATAGAAAGGCAAATACTACATCTCCTACATTTCTATTCGCACCAACATGGAATCCCGACACAAGTGCAGCAAAATTTTTTGAAGGAAAACTAATTCAATTAATTAGAAAGGTTTTTCCTAAATCCAAAATTGTACTTCGCCCTCATCCCAACATTTTAACATACGATCACAAATACCTTTTGCAATTTGCCGATTTATATAAAATCTGGATTAATGATTGGCGGCAATCTTTAATTAATGGTAATGTAGAGTTTATTAACGATCCTAAAATATCGCTTCCAACTTTATTCGATCAAGCTGACGTTATGATTAGCGATGCCTCAACTGCAATTTTCGAATTTATGGCGCTTGGTCGGCCTATCCTTCTATATACGAGTTCATCTAAGCCAGCAATAGATAATTATGATCCGGAAGCAATGGGAAACAGATTAAGAAATGTAGGTAAAGAATTTTCGACTGAAGAAGAATTTGTTGAGTCGCTAAGTTCTTTGTTTGATGACCATGAAAAGTTGTTCTTGAAAAATCAAATTAAATATTCAAACGAGATATTCGGTAAGTATCAAGATGGTGGATCAACCAATCGAGTTATCGGCGTAATTAATAATCTTGAAGAGAGAAATAATATGAAGAAAGAGAAACCAGCCTTAAAAATTACTAAAGCACATGGCGATGGCTCTGTTTTAATGGATATAGGTAATGAGTCGGAATTTGCAAAGGCTATAAATGAACTGTTCCAAAAAATAAGACCAAAAAAGATTATTGAAACCGGCACTCATCTGGGAACGGGAACAACAACTATTATTGCTAACAGTCTAAAGGCGCTTGGTTTAACCAAATCGATTTTTCATACAATTGAAGTAAATCCGGATTACTGCTCACATGCTTTCAATTACTTTGTCGATAGCGGTTTAATAAATCAAGTATATCTAAATTCCGGCTTGTCTGTTCCTCGCTCAATACTTCCGACACTTGAAGAGATTAAGAATTCAACCGTTGATAATATTGAATATCAAGGAATCTATATTGATCATTTTGAGCAAGAACGAGCCGACCTTTATTACAAGGAAACAGATTTTAAAGATACACCCGATGATTTATTGGGAAAGTGTTTAAAGGAATATGATTACAAACCCGACTTCGTTCTGCTTGATAGCGCGGGACATATGGGGTTCATTGAGTTTCAATACTTGATTAACCTGATTGAAAGTGAATGCTATATTGCTCTGGATGATGTATATCATATTAAGCATCACAAAAGCTTTCTATCAATACAATCGGATTCAAGATTCGAACTGATTGTATCATCAAAAGAAAAATTTGGATTTTGTATAGCTAAGTTCACTCCTAAGCAGCAAAAAAAGAAGAAGCAAGTAGTTAAAGAAAGTGCAATTCTTTCGAATCAAATAAAGCCTTTGCCTAAAAACATTGTTGCCATAGGTCTGGTTGAGCATATAGGAGATATTATTGCTTGCGAACCTGTCTCCCGTTATGTTCGCAACATTTTTCCGGATGCGTATATTGTTTGGGTTACCAAACCAAGTTATAAAGACTTGATTGAATCAAATCCGCATATTAACGAGGCTTACACCGTTAGTTGTTTGACAGAATGGATATTTCTAAAGAATAGCGGTCTCTTTCAAGAAGTTATTGATCTTCATATTCAAAATAGAGTCTGTCCAACATGTAATGTTCCGTTGGAAAAAGTTGAAGGTAGAATTGATATAACACTTGAGAACTATTACGATCATGGTAATCTACTCTCCGCATTTTGCCAGAATGCCGGGTTACCGATACTGACTGAAGCACCGCAAGTCTATATAAGAGATTTTGAAAGACAAGGCGTTGACCTTATAGGATTACCAAAAGAGTATATCGTTTTTCATTGTCTGTCAAATGAATATACCCGCGATTGGAAAGACGAAAATTGGATTGAGCTTGCACATAAAATCAAGAATAAATGGAATTTGCAAATTGTAGAAGTAGGTCATCGTTCCGTTTTGTCGAAGGATAAGACGTTGTACACAGTCAATCTTTGCGGAAGACTTTCGATACTTCAAACGGCAGAAGTAGTCAACCGAGCTAAAGTATTTATTGGTATTGATAGCGCAATTGCTCACGCTGCT
>JBHEKZ010000251.1:0-4130 GCA_041859025.1 Melioribacteraceae bacterium
GGCTGGCTAACACATTGGGGAGAAAAGTGGGCGCGTCCGGATACAACCGAACTTTTGAAAGAAGTAAAATATCTGCTCGATAACAAAAAGTCTTTTAACTTCTACGTGATTCATGGAGGAACAAATTTTGGTTTTAGTGCCGGCGCTAACAGCGGCGGAAAAGGTTACGAGCCGGACTTAACCAGCTACGACTATGATGCGCCGATTAATGAGCAGGGAAATCCAACTCCAAAATATTTTGCTCTTAGAAATTTGATTGGCAAATACGGTAAGAATATTCCGGATTTACCTAAGCCAATAGAAGCATTAGAAATTCCGGAAATAAAAATGGAATTGTTTTCAAGTGTTTGGGATAACCTGCCGAAGCCAAAAAAATCTGTTCAGCCAAAACCAATGGAAGCATTCGATCAGAAAGAAGGATTCATTCTCTATAAGACAAAATTAATTGGACACAAAAGCGGCAAACTTACAATTACCGATCTTCATGATTACGCAACGATTTTTCTGAATGGAAAGTATATCGGTAAACTAGATAGACGTGAAGCCGAAAAGACAATTGATATCCCCAAAAGCGAAGTTAAAGATCCGGTGCTCGAAATTTTTGTTGAAGGGATGGGACGTATAAACTTCGCTCAGCAATTAATTGATAGAAAAGGAATAACAGAGAGAGTTACTCTTAACGGAATGACTTTAATGAACTGGGAAGTATATAACCTTCCTTTTGACGCGAAGTATATTCAATCTATTAAAAAATCAGCTTCATCAAATGAAAGAGTTGGAAATTTCTTTAAGGGAACATTTGAGCTGAGTGAAACTGCCGATACTTACATCGATATGAGCAATTACAAAAAAGGTATTGTTTATGTTAACGGAAATAATCTTGGGCGTTACTGGGAGATAGGACCGCAGAAAAGATTGTACTGTCCGGCGCCATTCTTAAAGAAAGGAGCAAATCAAATTATTGTTTTTGATTTGCTTGAAACTGAAGCAAAAAGTCTGAGTGGTAAAAGATTGCCAGAATAATAAACGCGCCGTTAAATTTTTAACGGCGCGTTATTTATCGACTAATCGGCAATACCATCTTTGTTTTTGTCTTTTACGGCTTTAATCGAATTTCTAATGTTGTTGTCAATCTTGCTTTCATTTTTCGAGTCTGTCGGATCGAGGATTGAACCGTTATCTCTAAACCAATTGTAAGAACTGATCAGCATAGTCGCGTTAACTGTACTATTGCTTTCAGTAACCTCCAGAGGCTGAGCCAAATCAATTTTCTGTTTCATGTTAATTTTTGATTTGTAAACGAAGCTCTTCTGAGAAGTTCCGTCGTTATATGTTCCTTCAATTATTATACTGTATTTATCTCCAACAAAGAAGGGACGGATTTTAACTCTCTGATCTGCCGACATGGCGGTTGTATCATTTGCTTCTGCTCGGTGAATATCAAACTCAAGACGATTATATGTTCCGAATGGAGCTGTCAGACCGCCTACATCTTGGACGCTGCCAGCAATGTTTAATTCGAGAACAAGAGGAGTAGTTTTGAATAAACCGTCTGTGCTGTCTTTCTGTGTCTTAAATTTAATTTCGCGCAGTATGTAAGTAACTTTAGTGATTTTCACATCAGTTGCCGACGTTTCTGCAGTTTTCTGTAACACAGTAGTTGAATATTTGGAAGTAAGAGTAATTGTTCCGTTTGTTTCCGGCGATGTAGAATCAGAGCATGCTGTAAATGAAAGTATCAGCGCAATAAAAATTGCGGTTGGTTTTAATAGATGTTTCATGAAATTCTCCTTATATGTTTAATTCATGCAGTAATCATACACTATAAAGAGGAGGTAAGTTCGTGATATGCATCAAATGTGAGCGGGCGTATTTATTAAAAAAACGAATCGAAGATTACATTTTAAAACAAATCGATTTATTATAATTCTTTCTTAAAGCACCTTCTTCGCTTATGCTGGCGTGCGTCGTAGTGGCGCCACTGTGCTTGAACTTTTGTGTTTAATTCAAGCTCGCGGTTTGTTTCCACATACTTAATATTATTTCTGATAAAGACTTTATTGATTTCGTTAATAATAACTGCGTTTACACCTTTGTTCTGCAGCTCCGGTCTAACAGCAGTAAGATAAAGATCGACTTCTGGGTTGTTCTTCATTGCGTTTAATATATGAATAAAGCCGAAGGGGAAAAGTCTTCCGTTAGCCTTTTTCATTCCAGCCGACAGAGAGGGCATAGTAATTCCAAAACCCGCAACTTTATTGTTCTCATCTAAAACAACCGGAACAAAACCCGGCCTTATAAAGCCGAAGTAAGCTTTTACATACATATCAATTTGTTTATCGGTTAACTCAACAAATCCGTACAAGTCTTTGTATGCGTCGTTAATTAGATAAAAAATTTCGCGTGCGTAAGGAAGCATTTCTTTGGCCTTCTTGACTTCTAATACGTGCAACTTTTCACGGGCGGCAACTGCTTCCGCAATGCGGGATACTTTTTCGGGAATTGCTTTGTTAAGATTTACTCTAAACTCAATCCAGTCAACATCCTTTTCGTAACCAAATTTCTCTATATGCTTTTGATAGTAATCGTGATTATAAATTGAGCCAAATGTGCTTACTTCGTTAAAGCCTTCTATCAGCATTCCTTCACCGTCCATATCCGTAAAGCCAAGCGGACCGTGAATATGATTCATTCCCTTTTCTTTTGCCCATGCTTCAAAAGTATTTATCAGCGCAGTAGAAACTTCTATGTCATCAACAAAATCGAACCAGCCGAAGCGTGCATACTTAACGTTAAATTTTTCATTGTATTTGTTATGTATAATTCCGGCAATTCTGCCAACGGGTTTATTGTCTTTGTAAGCAAGCCAGTATTCTGCTTCGCAAAAATCGAAGGCGGGATTTTTGTCTTTGCCTAAAGTTTTAAATTCATCCATAAGCAATGGGGGAATCCAGCAAGGATTGTTCTGATAAAGACTAAAGGGGAATACGATGAATTTTTTAAGATCGCTTTTGCCGGTAACTTTCTTTACAATAACGCCCATTGCTCACACTAAATTTATTTGTGCCTAAATATAGTTATTCCAAATACTAAATAACCTTATCTAAAAAGGACTAATTAAAAACGGTTGAAGAATATTAAAATTTTAGGCATATTATTAACAGTAATATGAAATAGGTCTTTACTCGTTGCAGATTGTTCTGCTTCGAATGCTTTTATTAATGGTTTGCATCCCTACAGTTCCAACTACGGTAGGCGGGGATTTATAAAATACTCACATAAAATTTCTCATTGTTCTATCCAGTATAAGTGAATAGTAATTCTTTCTTTAATATAAAATTGTAAGCAGCTAAGAAATTGCATTCTTTTTTATAAAGAGTGCGGTGCGGATTAGAAGTATTACATCCGCCGATTTAGGAGTTACTACCGGAATTAGAAATGCGGCATTCAGAATTAAAAGAATTACATCAGGTAATTGAACACTTACACTGTGAATTAGAGTAGTCGCATTGCGGAATAATGATATTGCAATGTGTAGTAGAGAGTTTGCTGCGTGTAATTAGAAACTTACATAATGAAATAATGAAGTTGCAGAGCGTTTTTGAAGAGTTACATTGCGCCCGATCACATTTACACCGCGCAATTGAAAACTTACATTGTGTAATTAAGCTGTTACATTGCGAAATAATAAAGTTGCAGAGTGTTTTTGAAGAGTTACATTGCGCCGGAACACATTTACACAGCGATATTGAGCGCTTACATTGTGAAATTCTGAGCTAAAAAGGGAAAAGATGCGAATTAAGGCCAAAATCGCAGTTCTTGCCGGTGAGTGGGTTAAAGCCCCAACGGCAGAGCCTTGACTAAAGGCTGGAATTATAGTTGGGCTGTTTAGAACTCCACGCTAAAGTGCAATGCTGACAGAAATATACTTGAAAATAAATGGAACGCGGATAACACAGATTTAGGCAGATTTGATCCTCGAAAATCATCACAATCCGCGTCATCAGCGTTCTATTAAAGCTTAGTAATGGTCCAGAACATAAATGTGAGGATTCCGGCTATCAATTTTTCAAAACATATAAATAAGCGGGTGTAGTAAATATGTAAAAGGTATTCTAGGAGGGTTCTAA
>JBHEKZ010000282.1:0-5173 GCA_041859025.1 Melioribacteraceae bacterium
GCCGCCTGAGCGCCTTGAGCGCAGGGGAAGCGCCAGAGCGGGCGGAATTCAGCGCCATTATTTACCGTAGCGCAGTGATGGATCGGCTGGTGACGCGGGCGCAGAAAGTGGCGTTGCGGTCGGTGCCGGTGTTGATTGAAGGCGAATCCGGCACCGGCAAGGAGTTATTGGCGCGGGCGATTCACGCCGCCAGTCCGCGCCGGGATCGGCCCTTTATCGCGGTTAATTGCGGCGCGATTCCGGCGGAACTGGTCGAGTCGGAACTGTTCGGCCATGAGAAAGGCGCGTTTACCGGCGCGGTGCGGGAACGCAAAGGGGTGTTTGAGGCGGCGGATGGCGGGACGCTGTTTCTGGACGAAGTGGGCGAGTTGCCGCTGATCGCCCAGGTCAAGCTGTTGCGGGTAGTGCAGGAACAGTCTTTGACGCGGGTGGGCGCGGCGCAACCGGTGCGGGTCAATGCGCGAATCATCGCCGCTACGAACCGCCAGTTGTTGACCGAGATTCACGCCGGGCGCTTCCGTGAAGACCTGTTTTATCGGCTGGCGGTGGCGGTGCTGAAACTGCCGCCGTTGCGGGAGCGGGAAGGCGATTTGAGCCTGTTGATAGATCGGCTGCTGGCGCAGGTGAATCAGGAAGGCCGCGAAGACCCCGGTTATGAGCATAAAAATCTTTCTCCCGGCGCAAAAAATCTGCTTCTTAACTACCCGTGGCCGGGGAATGTGCGTGAATTGCTGAATACCTTGCGGCGGGCGGCGCTGTGGTCGGAAGGCACGACGATCACTGATGAGGAAGCGCGGGAGGCGCTGCTGTTACCGCCGGTTCGCGAGGATGAAAACCTGCTGGAACTGCCGCTGAATCCCGGCTTCAACCTGGCCGATTTACTGGCGAAAGTCGCTCGGCATTATCTGCAACGGGCGCTGGCTGAGGCGCAAGGCAACAAGACCCGCGCCGCTGATCTGGTGGGCCTGCCGAGCTATCAGACTCTCAAGAACTGGATGGAGAAATACGGGGTTGTGGAGTGATGGCACGGCGGTTGCGGTGCAATGATTCGGGTTCCTAACAGGCACACATCAGGAGGTTTATATGCGCACCCATATCGTACTCAATGACGATCTCATCACTGAAGCCATGCAGTTGGCTAAGGTCAAAACCAAACGGGAAGCGGTAGATATTGCCCTGCGGCGATTCGTGGCGAGTCACAAACAGCGGCGGATTCTCGAACTGGTCGGCCAAGAACTGATCAGCCCCGATTACGACTATAAGGCGGCACGGATGGGTGATGAGTTGCAATCCGATTCCCTATGCTACCGTAGCCTCGATACCCTGATAGGATCAAAGCCATGACCACGCCTGCACTCCAAATTGATGAACTGATCAATCAACGGGTAGCGTTTCAACGCAGTGGATTACGCAACGACCTGAAATTGCGTTCCTTTCGTAATCAGGCTCAGGACTCGCTGGCCCAAAATCCTGGTGACGCGCACATGGCGCTCGGCATCATCGCTTCTCAAATGATGTGAAAAGTGGTTAATATGTCCGGTATCAGTAATTATTCGCCAGCACAATTGATTAATTTCGTTTTTTAATAACAGACAAAGGTTAATAACTATGAATCAACTTGATAATCAAGAAAAAATAATTGAGCTGACAGAAAGGATAGCTTTAAATCCAAGTAATGATACTTATTATTTAGAAAGGGGAAAACTATATCTTAATGATGGTTGTAATGATAAAGCCATTAAGGATTTTACTACAGCATTAGGTATTAATCCTAAGAGAGTTTATTCTTTGAGGTTACGTGCGCGTGTTTATCATGACATACATAACTATGTAGAGGAGTTAAATGATTTGACGGAGGCAATTAAATTAACTAAATCTCTAACTGATTCTCCTTATTATTATTATGCACGTGCGGTCTGCTATATTGGGATGCAGAGTTATGTTGAGGCTATTGACGATCTAACTGAGGCGATTAAACTTCAACCTAATCGCCATGCTTTTTATATGATGCGCGCATCAACCAGTATAATGGCGATAAAAACCATTTTTGAATCTAATCAGGCTATTCATGCTTTTGCACAAATTCTTCGTGATCTTCGCAGAGCTTCAAAAATTATCCACAATAATTTGATAAAATTGTCATTTGTTGAAATTTATAAGCATTGTGGTTTGTATTACTTAAGAAATAAATGCAAACACAAAGCAATCAACAATTTTAGTAAATCAATTAAGATTGCTTCCACAGAAAAATACAACAGTAGCACATTGTACTATCTGAGATCGATTTGCTATATAAACGAAATTAAAAAATCAATAGATGATATTTCAGAAGCCATAAAGCAAGAGAAAGATATTAAATTATTAGAATTTTTTTTAGAAACTCGATCTCTTTTATATTGGACGACAAAACAATACAGTAAATCTGTAGAGGATTTAGTTATCATCAATAACATTACTATTCCTTTACTCAGTATTCGTAGTGCTTGTTATTACGAAATCAAAGAATATGACAAATCGTTGGAAGATTTATCTCTTCTAACAAATATGTTCTATACCCGTAAAAACTCACCTATAAATGAAGGTTTTTTAATTAAACATTTTGAACTATTTAATACTATTTTTCCTTCAATATCGAAAGAAAAATACCAAAAAATGCTAGAGGATACATATGTGTATAAGGATATAATTTGCGAATCAATAGATGAAAATTTTATTATAAACATAATAAAAAATGAAACCTGTCCAACAGTTTTTTTTCTAAGAGTGCTAGAAGTAATTTTTGATTTAAAAAAGTTTAAATTTTACGAAATAAATTTTGATAAAATGATGATTAGCGCACGGTTTTCTGATTGTTTTATGGATAAAATAAATTCAGAGATAAATTTCATAAACCTCTGCGCTGATATTAAAAATAAAAACCTAAGTTCAGAAATCCAGATTGGCAATAGCCATTATAAATACTGGAAAAAAGAATTTGAAAAAAATGGTAGCGAACTTTTTTTTATCAATAGCAAGCTAAAATTATTGGAATCTATCTCAAGAGAATTTCTAAAAGAGACACTCTCGTTACCAAAAAATGAATATACAGCGGAAAGATTTGATCAGCAGTCTAACTTTATGCTTATTTTCTTTAAAATTAACAAGATTTTACAAGAAACACATCAAGAAAACCTTGAAAAAAAGGAACAAGAAAAAGCCCAAGCAAAAATTGATGAGCGGAATAAGGTAATTGCTGACTTATCTCATTCTATAAAAAATCTGATTAGCACTGTTATCGATCCTCTTGAAAACATGAAAAAAGAAACAGTTGTTAAACAGCCAATCATTGACAGCGCCATACGAGGAGCAAATCTGGTACGAGAAATTGTTAATGCTATGAGTTTATCTTATAAAGGCTCAATTGATGATTTTCGTTATGATGCAATAAATAATAATGGACGTGATAAGCAAGATATGAGGGTGATGATTTTAGAATCTGTAAAAAGCTCAATTGGGAATATGTACGATGGCAAATATTTTTCCGTTTTCCAAGAAGGCTATTTCGACACAAAACAACATTTTATTGAAGCAAAGTCTGATTGGAATACAACTGTTTCACAATCCAAAAATTTAGAAGACCTTTCTAGTTTCTTAAACAGATACTTCTTTGATCTTATAATTGATATAGAGCAGACAGAAGACTTTATTACGGGCAACGAAAGGGGTTCGGCAGTCAAACTGCTGATTTTATTTGGAGAGTTGATCCTAAATGCTATAAAATACTCTGCATTTGTTAAGAGAGAAATAAGGTTTGTCAAAATTGAGGTATTACATAATGATAAAGAAATTTCGATTTTAGTTGAGAATCGGTTTAATCCAAGAAAAAGGATAAAGACAACAGGACTTGGCAATATAGTAATAACTAACTTTGCAAAACTTCTTAATACGTCCCCTGTAATTAGCAGGGAAAATGAAATTTACTCTGTTCATATTACTTTTGAAAACTTTTGGGAGAGGAGTTATTCCCTATGAAAATCCTTTATGTTGAAGATGAGTTAGCTATTAATGTTGATAAAATTATCGGATTATTCTCTGCTTACTTAGGTAAAAAGCCAAGAAAATCGCTTGAGTCATTGATTAATAATGAAAGCGGTTTCAGAATAGACCTTGAAGAGGTGAAAAGAATTGTTGAAAGCACTAATGTTATTGAAGTTGAATGGCGTTTTCCTGAAGCGTTACGCAAGATTATCTACTGTGCTAATAGATATGATTTATTTATTATTGATAGAAATCTTTCTAAGCAAGATTATGAATACGAAGAGATTAAAAGTATTGATTCTTTGTTTAGCAAAAAGCTTTATGATGATTTTTTTGAAAGAGAAGGTGATTATTTTCTCACTAAACTAATTTATGAACAACCTAAAAGTATTGATGTGGCAAATAAATTTTATTTTCTCACAGCTAATAACTCTGACGAACTTAGGCACAGCGAAGATATTAAAAGATTTATTGATTTCGGAAAATTTAAAGATAGTAATTTTTTTGAAAAAGGAAATGATATTCATCTTGGACGGTTAAGAGATATTATGAAAAATAGTAATTCTATAGAATTAAGATTTACTAACCAAATATACTTAGATATTTTGTTAAAACATCTTGGAGAAGAAGCCGATAATAATTTTTTCAAGATCATTAAGGAAAAAGACAATCTGGAAAGTGTTACTGATAATTTGAAGAGAATGAGGAATATTTATGAACAAATTTTGAGAGTTTGCGCAAAAAAAATTCCAAACATGAAAGATAATTGTTTAGATAAATATGGCGATATTATTTTATCTAAAATAACCATTGAATGGTTAAATTGTAATCAATATATTAGCAATATTCAAACAGATTTCTTTTTTTCGATTGCGAAGAATACCAGTCAACAAGGAAATCATCGAAAATTAGAAGAACCAATGCCAACAATAGAAGCAACAAATGCGCTTATTTATCAACTCAAAGATATTGTTTTGTGGTTTGGAAGTATTTGTGAGAAATATTCAAATTAGCTAGCAACATCTTAATCCTGATTAAAATCAATAATCTGCTGGAGAAATACATGAGTGATAGATTTGTGAATCTTATGTTCCATATAGATACGAATAGAATTAACTCTCGATGCAATCTCCGTTGGATGAACATACTTGAGCAA
>JBHEKZ010000010.1:0-22155 GCA_041859025.1 Melioribacteraceae bacterium
CAGTTTGCCGATAATCTGTTCTGCTGTAAATCTCTTTTTGCTCATGACTTTCCTCCTTTAATCCAAATTTAATAATTGGATTCCGTTTTGGGGGGCATGTCAGCGGGTTTTTTTTCAAGTTTTCTATTTCTTCGTTTTTCATTTTTAATTACTCCTAGCAAGCACAGAGAAGTGGCTATATATATTAAGTATAGTACTAACTTTTGATTTATATAATACGATTGGGAACAGCAAAAGAATTGATGTGAGATGTGAATATTTGAGCCATATTTTCGACATTTCCCATCCGTTGAAGTTTAATAATGTCGATTTACTTTTATTAATATTCCTTGCTTAATATATTCTTTAAGTAACTGATTGTAAATACTTTTTAACACAATCCGATCATTTTAGGCCCAATTATTGTAAATAATTGCGCCGCTTTTCGAATCCCGGAGTAAAGGAGTATGAATGACACCTCAAGAATTAATGCTGACATTTTGCTTGACTTATCGAAGACAATTAGAGAAGCTGCTGGTGATACATGTATTATTGGTTGTAATACATTCAGCCATTTAGCTGCAGGACTTTTTGAGCTTAACCGCATAGGAGATGATACTAGTGGATACGAATTGGATATAACATTAAAGATGGGTGTGAATACTCTTGCATTCAGAGAGATATATTCTATGCTTTAGATGCTGATTGTGCCGGTGTTACTACAAAGGTGCCCTGGACAAAAAAATAAACAATGGATGCAGCTGCTGGCTAAAAGTGGAACAACACTATTCATTTTCGCACAACCGGATGCTGTGGGTGGCGAACAAAAGGAATTTATTAAAGAATGCTTTAAAATTGCTTCGCATAACATACCCATTACAGAGCCATTAGATTGGATGGAAAATCCTCTGCCTGCAAAGTGGAAATTAAACAGTGAAGTAAGAACTTTTAATTGGGTCTAAAAGTAGATAGTAAATAATTCCAATCTAATATTTGTCTTTTAGCATGATAATTCACTATAAAATTTAAAATAAACACATATACCAAATATTTTTACACAGGAACCTAAGGAGTAAATATTAAAATCTTACTTTTCAACAATAGTTTAGTCGTTTAGTCTATTAGCATGTTAACTGCATCTGAGATAAACAACAGACGATTTGAGCTTGAAAATGAATTAATGAAGTAGTTTTCAGTATCAAGTTGAAAAAAGACCTAGCTTTATGAATCAAAAAAAGTTTTTCTTCTTAGTAATCTTCGCTGGTTCAATTATAACCTCCTCGTTAGCACACAACGGAGATAGTCTCAAACTTGCTCAATCTAAATACTTATTCGCCTATTTTAAGGGAAATGGTGAAGATGGTCTGCATTTAGCAGTAAGTAATAACGGACTGAAATGGGAAACTCTAAAGAATGACAGTTCCGTTCTTATTCCTTCCGTCGGAAATGACAAGTTAATGAGAGACCCGTCAATACTACTTGGTCCGGATAAGAAATATCATTTAACATGGACTGTGAGTTGGTGGGAAAAAGGTATTGGGTATGCGGAATCTGATGATCTTATTCACTGGTCCAAACAGAAATATATTCCGGTAATGGAACATGAAAAAGATGCGCTAAATTGCTGGGCCCCGGAACTATTTTACGATGATGTTAAAGAGCAATATTTAATCATCTGGGCAACAACAATTCCCGGAAGATTTCCGGAAACTGACGGCCAAGACAAAACGCCATCGGGAGCCAGGTTGAATCACAGAATTTATTATATAACTACTAAGGATTTTCGAACTTTCAGTGAGTCAAAACTTTTATATGATAAAGGTTTTAATGTAATTGATGCAGTGATCGTAAAAGAAGGCGACAATTATTTTATGTTTCTAAAAGATGAGACCAATGTTCCTTACATTCCACAAAAAAATATTCGCATAGCTGTTAGCAAAAAAGCTACCGGTCCTTATAGTAAACCCACTGAGCCAATCACGGGTAAGTTCTGGGCAGAAGGTCCTTCTCCAATTAAGATTGGTAGCAAATGGTACGTATACTTTGATAAGTATTTGGAAAACAAGTATGGCCTTGTTGTGTCAGAAGACTTAGTAAACTGGAATGACCTATCTGCTGAACTTATTTTGCCAAAAGGAATTAGGCATGGTACTGTAATTCGGATAAATAATTTTTCGAATTGAAAAAATCTATAATTGAAATGAAAAAACTTGAGGAAGGCATCGGCAATTCTTTCATTAATTCTCAACAAAAGCCATCTCATAATGGGCATATGAATAAAGTATCTTCGAATATTATCACGATGCTAATATTGTTTTTTGCTTTGGTTTATGGTGTTGTTGCGCAAGAATTAATTACATCAAATAAAAAAATTGACAAAGCTTTCAAACTCGCATTAAATACGATTGATAGTAATACACGCAAAGGAATTCTTGCCGCCGGAGCTGATTATGGAGGAGAGTGGACTCGCGATATTTCAATTAATTCTTGGAATGGTGTCAGCTTACTTAGGCCTGAAATAGCCAAAAACTCTCTTTGGAGTGTGACAGTTAATCATGATACCATCGGTCATCAATACTGGGATAAGATACTTTGGGTAATAGGTTCTCTAAATTATTTTAAGGTAAATGGCGATACGCTTTTTCTAAGACAAGCTTATTCATGTTCTAAAAAAACTATTGAAAGTCTTGAAAGACACTATTTTGACAAATCTTACGGTTTATTTACCGGACCATCAGTTTTTAATGATGGTATAGCTGGATACCCCGAGCCAATATTCGAACCGACAAATTCTTCTTCCTACGTTTTAGACCATAAAAACTCTGCGACAATAAAGTGCCTAAGCACTAATTGCATTTATTACGGTGCATATCTATCGATATGTGAAATGGAGAAAATATTAAACCTTTCCGAGAATATTATCAAAGATGATCTTAAAAAAGCAGCTCTGCTAAAAGCTAGTATCTTAAAGCAACTTTATAATGCCAAAGAGAAGAGTTTCATTTATCTAATTGATAATCAAGGAAAAATAGATAACTCGCAGGAAGCCCTTGGAATTTCGTTTGCAATAATTTTCGGAATTATAAAAATTAACGAAGCCAGAGAAATTGTTAAAAAGATTCATGTCTCAGATTACGGTATTACTTCAATATATCCGGATTTCCCAAGATATTCCCCGAAGTATCCTGGACGACATAATAATATTGTTTGGCCTATGGTTAATGGTTTTTGGGCGAGGGCTTGTAAAGTGATCGGTGATTTTAAGCGTTTTGATTTTGAACTTAGTAACCTAGCTGCTCTAGCGGTAGATTCGGATAAAGGTAATCTTAATTTTAGAGAAATTTATAATCCTTATTCTGGCAAACCTGATGGAGGTTGGCAGAGCGGTAGGCAATGGGAATCTTTTAATCATCAAACATGGTCTGCTACTGCTTTTACTTCAATGATATTCGATGGAGTTTTGGGATTGAATTTTGAAAGTGAGGGAATTTCTTTTAAGCCGTTTTTGCCCATAAGCTTAGATTTTGTTGAAATAAAAAATCTAAGATATCGCAATGCTCAACTCAATATAAAAGTAAGTGGTCATGGATCTAAAATCAGATCTTTTGCTGTAAACAACAAAATAAAAGAAATGGCTTTTATTCCATTTAATAGTCAAGGAGTGCTAGATATTGCTATTGAGCTAAAGTAGAAATGTCTTGTGCTGAACAACATTTGTCAGAAAGGAAAAACTAGCAATATAAGAGTAACATAGGCTACTCTTTGCAATATCTGCCTTAACAATGAGTAAAGTGAAAGTGTTTATTTTCAATTTCGACCAATTGTATATCGATGAAATATTTTTGCTCCAGAAACTAGATGTTGAAAAATCAACTTACTGTTTGGTGTGTCTATGTTATTGTTATTTTTATTTTTTAGTTGTTCAGTTATCATATCTGTTTGTGATAACTATTCCAATATTAGCTCAACTCATTAAATTATATGTTATAGATTGTTGCTGATGATAAGTGTGATTTCCCTTTAAAGTAAATGACGCCAAGAGTTTCCAAAAACATATTATCGTTTATACTTCTTATTGCTACCGTAAGTATAATCACCGCTTCAGCAGGTTATAAACCCAAAATAGTTGAACCAATTACCGAGTTTTGGCGATGGCAGAATTTTCCTGAATTAAGTGGAAGAGGGTGTCAGTGCATGGCTGAAGATGATAAAGGGTTGCTCTGGTTTGGAATCAACGGAGGTGTACTCTGTTACGATGGATTGAATTGGAAAGATTATAAGCTAATCAAAGATGCTCAAGATGTTCCAGTAGTTGCTTTGTTTGCTGCAAGTAATGGAACTATTTATGCAGGTTCAACAAGGGGAATTTTTGTTTTTCAAGATAGAAAATGGTTCAGGCTTTCTATTAATTTGGATTTTGGTGATCCAAATGATTTCCCTTACAACCGATTTCCAATTATTGAAACTTCCGATAAGAGTATTTGGATTGGATCGAAGCATGGTGCAGTCCGAATTTATGATGGAACAATTTCTTTGTATAGGGAAGATAGTTTCTACCAGAATATTCAGGATAATACGCAACTAAGTAAAATTAAGTCATCGTCTCCGTACGATATTTATAGCTTATGTTCTGAAAAGCCCGGTATTCTATTATTAGGACTTAGAGATGGAAGAATTTATAGATGTAACTATTCAAATAGCGTGAGGCCATTATGGACAAGATTAGATACAGATCCTACTTATACTCTAACAAAATATCCAATAGTCAAAGCAACTTCGTCTGGTAAAATATTTATAGTTAGCGGACAGAACGACGGTGGAATTAAAATTCGAGAAGGTAATTCATGGAAATCAGTACGTGTTAAACAAATGTTCCGAACCGAAGATATACAGAACGATATCCTTGAATTGAAAGATGGATCAATTTGCATTTCGGGCATTGGTAGAGTATTCATTTATAAAAACAATGAGTGGAAAATATATGAACGACCAAAGCTACCTTTTCCATCAAATAGGTTGAGGTTGTTCCAAACTTCAAAAGAAAAGTTGTGGGTAATTGGGCTTAGCAATGATGTTTGGAGAATCGATCTATCCGATAAGAAGTGGGCTACATATACGGATATTAGTTTTCAAGCAGAAGAGAGAGATGGGAATAAATGGTTCATCACAGTTAATAACACTGTCGTAAAAACTGATGGTGAAATGAGAGTTTGGACTGAATACAACTCCGGAGACGGATTAATTGATACCCCGGTCGGGATGATTGTTTCTAGAAATGGAGAGATTTGGGCTTTCGGCAGCCATCAGTATGTAGCCGCTACTGCTTACTTTTCCAATGGAAAGTGGTTTAAGCAACTTCACCCGGAATTATCATGGGGAATAGACAGACGAGCTGTACTCGATGCCCCGGATGGTTCAATCTGGTTTGGCACAACTTCCGATTTTGACGCAAATAAGAAGAGGCTGGGCGGTCTTGTAAGATATATTAGAAGTAATTCTTTTGGAGAAAATAGTTTTCAGTTTGAATACTATCCTAGTAGCGAGGACTTTAGATTATTCGGCATTTATGGCATGGCGCAATCTGGAGATGGAAATATCTGGGTAGGGCAATTGGGTTTTTACTGCTATAATCTAAGAAACAAATTTTGGAAGAAAATTACCACACCAGTTGGCCTTGTACAGAATTTTGTTGATTGTATTGAATCAAGTAAAAACGGAAATATTTGGGTTGGTACAAGAACTAATGGATTGTTTTACTATGATTATAGAGCAAGAAAATGGACTCAATACACAACTAAAAACGGTTTGGCCAGCAATAGCATATTAAGTATTCTAGCACAAACAAATGGCAACATATGGATTGCTACAGATAAAGACATTTCACATTTTGATGGCAAGACCTGGGCTAATGACATCTTTCCGGGATTTATTCTTTATCGAAGAGACGGAATATCTCTTAAATCTACAAGGGATGGCAGTTTATGGATAAATGAAAATCCGGCTGTGTGGTATAGAAAGGCCTTATACGCCAAAGCATATTTTGCAAATTATAATGATAATTTTAGGACAATCAGATACCATCCTGATAAACTACCCCCGGAGACGGTAATAACATTTTCGATGGATAAAGTAGCTCAGCCAGGCAATGCCATTTTATCTTGGAAAGCCAATGATCTCTGGAAAAATTCGCCAAGCGACCAGATACAATACTCTTATCGTTTTGATGATGGGGAATGGTCGGCATACTCGAAAAAGACAAGTGAAATTTTCCTTTCACTTTCTAGTGGTAACCATACTTTTGAAGTTAAATCGCGAAATAGAGACTTGAATGTTGATCCCACTCCGGCAAAAGTCTCTTTTTATGTAATATCTCCAACTTGGGAACAACCATGGTTCATCTTTCTTATTTTAACATTTCTTTCGATTATCACTTCATTTATCATCTATCTGTATCATCGTAACAAAATTATACAAGAGCTTTCCGAAACTAGAGTCAGATTGTTTACCAACATTTCGCACGAACTGAGAACCCCTCTAACGTTAATTATGGGACCACTTTCAAAAATTTTGAACTCGATTGATATTAAACAAGAACTTAAGCAACCGCTTAGTTTAATGGAACGTAATTGCCAGCGATTGTTAAGATTAATTAACCAGATTCTTGATTACCGGAAAATTGAAGTTGGGCAGCTGAAATTTGAACCGAACAAAGGAGATGTAATAGATTTCATTCGAGAAGAATTTCTTTCTTTTGCAACACTAGCAGAATCCAAAAAAATTGATTTCCGCTTCAAAACTACTATTGACAAACTTGAGATATGGTTCGACCCGGATAAAATGGAAAAAGTTTTGTTCAACTTACTTTCTAATGCGTTAAAGTTTACACCGCAAAATAAATCTATTACGGTTGAATTAAGGCATAATACTTTCGAAAAAGAAAAAACAATTTATCTGGATCAAACCAATTCGTATAGAGTGATAAATTGGCTGGAAATTTTGGTTAGCGATTCTGGAATTGGAATTGCCCCGCAAAATTTAAGTAGAATTTTCGACAGCTTCTTTCAAGTACAAGATCATCTTAATAACTTCTCCGGCGGTACAGGTATTGGTCTCTCAGTTGCTAAGGAAATGGTGAAAATTCATTTTGGCGAAATAAAAGTTGATAGCACAATTGGAGTAGGGACTACATTTACTGTTAGAATACCAATAATGAATCAGGAAATGATTGATGGTATAATTAGGTACGGAATGATTGATAAATCTGATTATATAAAGTCAATTCAATCAAGCGAAGATATAGTTGAAGCGAAGATTTCTCCTGAAGGAGAACGTAATAAAATATTAATCATCGAAGATAATTACGATATGCGGCAATACATCCGCGGAGAATTGATTAATGAATACGACATCGAAGAAGCTATAGATGGTGAAGACGGATTTGAAAAGGCACTCTCTTATGGCCCCGATCTGATTATCAGCGATATTATGATGCCTCAGATGGATGGTATCGAATTATGTAATAAGCTTAAAACTGATGAAAGAACAAGTCATATCTCAATTATACTATTAACTGCTCGCTCATCTCAACAGAGTATGATTAATGGCCTTGAAAATGGAGCAGACGAATATCTTACTAAACCTTTCAATCGGGATGAATTGCAGCTTAGAATCCATAATATGATTGAGACCAGAAAAAGTATTCAGCAAAAATTTACCAGTGGAATGAAAATTGAACCCAAAAATATTCCGGTTACTTCTGTTGATCAGAAATTTATGCAGAAAGCCATAGAAATAATCGAGCAGCATATGGATGACCCTGACTTCAGTGTGGAAAAATTCAGTGAACTCATGGCTATGAATAGGGTAAGTTTATATCACAAGATTAAGTCCTTAACAAATCTTCCTACTAGGGAATTTTTTACCGTGATAAGACTTAAGCGATCAGCGCAGCTTTTACGAGAATCCGGATTATCTATTACCGAAATTGCATATGGAGTCGGGTTCAAGGACCCTTCCCATTACAGTAAGTTATTCAAAAAACAATTTGGCAAATCTCCAACTGCTTACATTAAGGAATCGAAAGAATAGTCGGTAAGTTTATTTTTACTTAACGCTCATACCTAATTTTCTAATTCGTGTATTTCTGCAACAAGAATACCTAACAAACAAACCTAAATACTAGTCGCTTGTTAACACGCAGTATAATTTTCGAGCGCAAATTGCTAAAAGGATTATGCAAACAAAAACCACTAATGGGTAGACTTATGTACAAAACACTCAGATTTCTGTCTTTAAGTATTATTCTTACAGTATACCTTGCATGTACAACCAATACTGTTTACGCTCAAAATGGGAAAATTATAGGAAAAGTAACAGACTCTAGCACAGGAGAGCCTTTACCGGGAGCGAGTATCTTAATTCAGGGTACCCAAAGGGGAACACTCTCAGATATCGAAGGTAATTATCAGTTACTTCAAGTTCCGATAGGGCAGTATAAAATTACAGTGTCATATATCGGCTATATTAAAGCAGAAACTTCTGTAACTGTTAAACCAGAACAAGTAACGATGGCCAGTTTTAAACTACAGTACGACGCTATTAGCCTTAGCGAGGTAAAAGTTACTGCTCAGTTACAAGGTCAGTCTGCCGCTATAAACCAGCAACTAACATCTAACACTATTGTTAACGTAGTTTCAAAGGATAAACTACAAGAATTACCGGATCAAAATGCGGCTGAATCACTTGGAAGATTACCCGGCATTTCAATTCAGCGTAATGCTGGCGAGGGACAAAAAGTTGTAGTTCGCGGGCTTTCTCCAAGGTTCAGTGCAATTACTGTTAATGGTGTTCAGCTGCCAGCTACTTCGCAGCCTGGAGGTTTTAGCACTGATGGTTCCGGATCTACTGATGACCGTTCAGTAGATTTAAGCATGATTTCTCCCGATGTTCTAGAAGGCATCGAAGTGTTCAAGGCCTTACGTCCCGATCTAGATGGAGATGCAATAGGTGGAACAGTTAACTTTACTACTAAGAAGGCACCGGAAACGGCTGCCACTTCTATTCGTTTGTTTGGCGGTTATAATAACTTAGAAAAAGATTATGGAAATTACAGAGGAAGTATTTCTTACAGTAACCGCTTTTTTAGCAATGCTGAGGGAAAATCTAAACTAGGCATTGTATTAAATGGAAACATTCAAAGAGCCAATAGAGCTTCTGATGGAGTAGGGGGCAGCTATACATGGACTGGTGAAGTTGACGGTGAATCAATTTATGAAACTGCAGATGTTACACTTACCAAACATAACGAAATCAGAAAAAGATATGGATTAAATCTAGCCCTAGATTATGAGCTAGCAGAAAATCATAACATTTTCCTAACAAGTTTATGGGCCGGAACTGATCAAGATGAAAAAAACCAAACTCATGATTATGCTATCTCGAGTGGATATCATAACCGTTCATTTTTTGAACGCCGGGTTTCACTTAATACTTGGAGCAATTCTCTAAACGGTAAACACCTTTTGGGCATAACAGAAATAAACTGGACTTTATCTTATGCCATATCCAAAGAAAACACTCCTTGGGCCGCAAGTACAGAATTTGATGAAACCAGCGGATTCTCTAGCTCCATGCCTATAAAAAACCTTTCTCCAGCCAGTGTTTCGAATTATGCTTTGAATAATGCAAGAGCTGCTTGGATGAATAATTCATATCTGCAGTTAGAAGATGTAAAAGATCGGAATTTAACTGCCGAATTAAACATCCGCTATCCATTCTTTTTAGGAGATGATATTTCTGGTTACATTAAACTAGGCGGTAAAATCAAAGACAAGAATAGAGAAAAAAATGTTGATCAATGGGGCGGACTGCGATGGTATACCGGGCAGAAAGTAATGACTGCATATCCGGGACTTTATGAATCCGCAAAATACAGTGCTGCCGATCTATCACTTTCAAATTTTATTTCAGACAAAAAATATCTAGACAATTTCATGTCCGGTGATTATCAGTTTAATGAAGTTCTGGATACTGATAAACTTCATTCTTTTGTACAGAAATACGAAAGTATTTACAGACAAACGCGAAATTATAAAATTGATGTTGAAGACTACAATTCTGGAGAGACTGTCAACTCTGTATTTCTGATGGGAGAATTCAAGTGGAAAGATTTGATTACTTTCTTGCCTGGCTTCCGATATGAAAAAACAATAACAGACTATACTACTAATGTAATCAATCCTTCTGTTGCCAATATAATTCTTAAAGGCGCTCAAAACGATTCTATCGGCAGTAGAAAATATGGCAATTTCTTGCCGATGGTTCAGCTAAAAATAAAGCCGGTTGAATGGGCGGATATAAGATTAGCAGTTACAAAATCACTTTCGCGTCCTAGTTACCTAAATCTCATCCCTTATGAAATAATTAATTTTGATGATTTGGTACTTCGTTATGGTAATCCTAATCTGAAAGAAACAAGGGCAACCAACTATGATGCCTATCTATCATTTTATAATAATCTAGGATTGTTCACGATAGGCAAATTCTATAAGCAGTTGTTCGATATTGATTATATAAGAACAAGAAGAATGACTGGCGGCTATTATGCTTCTTATCTGAAAGACCTAAAGGGATGGACTGTTTCGTATCCGGATAACTTACTGGGCGAAACCAAAGTGGATGGCTGGGAATTTGAGTTGCAGACAAATTTCAGCTTTTTACCTAGCCCTTTTAATGGGATTCTACTTTACGCGAATTATTCTCTAGTCCATTCGGAAACAGATTATCCGTTTGCCATATATCAAACTAAATATTTAACCAAACCGCCTTATGTAGTAACTACTACTACCGATACTATAAGAACGGAAAGAATGATTGGTCAAGCAGATCAAATAGCTAATCTTACAATCGGATATGAAAAGGGAGGATTCTCTTCTCGTCTGTCAATGATTTATCAGGGAGATGTTTTGCGTAGTGTCGGACTCGCCAAAGCAGACGATGCACTTGATGAATCTACAGTGCGATGGGATCTTGTTGTTCAGCAGCATCTACTTGATAATCTTAGTTTGATTTTACAGATCAATAATATTACCAGCCAAAAAGAGAAGACATACCTTCGTTACAAGGATCTTACAACAAGAGCAGAGGATTACGGAATGACGATAGACTTCGGAGTACAATACAAATTGTGAACATTACAAGGGACAAAAAATAAATAAGGGCTCATTTTCAAAGTCAATCATTAATCATAAGTGCATGATCTAATTCATGCTTGCATTAATAACTTAATTCTATTCAAAAATGAAGGAGTAGTTATGCGTATTAGTATTACAAAGACAATAATCTGCTTTTTGGTGCTTACAATCCTTTCTGCAACCGATTCTAATGTTTTTGCTCAAAAAGCTTTACCAAGTGGGACAAAACTTGTAGCTGCTATTAACGGAGATACGACTTCTGCGGGAGTGCGCAACAATAAGTCGTACACACTGGAACGAGGCGGCGTCTATTTTGTAACAGGACAAATTGCTAACAACTATGACCTTAAGATTTCTGCTACCGGCAGTACTACGTTAGATAGACCTAAACTTATCATTGTGCCAGATGCAAGTGGTAATACAGCAGACTACATATTCAAACCGTACAAGAGTTTAAAACTCGATGGCTTATATATCAGTGGTGTTAATTCATCAAGAAATCAACAAGCTAACTTAATTCAGACCGGAACAACAAACGTAAAAATTACTTTGAATAACTGTGAAATAGATAGTATAAAAAACAGAATTATTGTAGCGGATCAAAATTTCTGTAGTGTTTTTATAACAGATAGTTATTTGCATAATACAGCTAACAGCAGTCACGGCGGAAGAATAGTTGATGCTCGCGAAACAATCATGGATACTATAGTTATGGTTAACAATACTTTTTATAATGTAATGCATAATATCCTCGGTCGTTTTAGCGGCGGACAAAAATATTTCAAATTCGATCACAATACAGTATATAATTTAATGCGCACACCACTAAGGATTGATGTTTGTCCAGATATTGTTATGACAAACAATTTATTCCTACAAACCGGATTTGTTGGTTATATACCTGAATGGGAAAAACAATTTCAGTTAGGAGATATGGGCGACAGAGATGAATGGACAAGGATAGAAATCTGGCCATTAGATAGTCTCAATGCATTTAAAGGAATGACACAAAAGATAAATTGCAAAAACAATAACTTTTGGATAGATCCGGCTATTGAAAAAGCATTCCCGGATACTATTTATAAATATCGTACACTCGATTTTGCTTTCGAAAAGAAAATGGTAGGCGCCGATACTCTTACTTGGCTTAACGAAAATGTAAGTTTTGTTAAAACTCCGCCTTGCAAATATCTAGAAATGGCAAAAGAATGCTGGAAAGATGGTTCACCGCAAACCAATCCAGGTTTTGATAATACAGGTTATCCATTCAATTTTGCTTACTCAACAAGTTCAAAATCCTATACTGCAGCGACCGGAGGATTTCCACTGGGAGATTTGAACTGGTTCCCGGCACAAAAAGCAAAATGGCTTACATCTTCGGATGTTGCGGAAACTAATGAAGTTATTCCTGTGAAGTATTCTTTGGAACAGAACTATCCCAATCCATTTAACCCTACGACGAGTATTAGGTTTGAAATACCAACTCAAGGAAACTACACTGTTAAGGTTGCAAACATTCTAGGTCAAGAAGTTGCTACACTAATTAACGGCAAGTTAAATGCCGGAGTTCACCATGTTACATTCAATGCAGCAAACCTGAGCTCGGGAGTTTACTTCTATTCTCTAATTGGTGATAAAGTAAATATTGCGAAAAAAATGCTATTGATGAAGTAGTACTTTATTGTGCCGGCCGGTAATTAATTGATCGGCTGGCACAGTATCATAAAATCTATTAAGCATTTCGATATGTGTACCTTACTTTGATAAAACCGAAAGTGAAAAAATGAATTCCTTTTGAAACTAAAATATTTACCGATGAGCTTGTAACGACAAAACTGAATTATTTCTGAGCTGAAAATGAATTATGAAAATGACAATAGAATTGTAATGACTCTAGATGCGGGAGGGACAAACTTTGTTTTTTCTGCCATACAGGGAAATAAACAAATAGTAGATGAGATTATATTAGACTCCGAAGCAGATAATCTTGACCGGTCGCTTTATAATATAATAGAAGGTTTTACACGAGTAAAGAATTGTTTATCGAAATGCCCTGTTGCTATCAGCTTTGCCTTTCCCGGCCCAGCCGACTATAAGAATGGCATTATTGGTGACCTTGGAAATCTTCCAGCCTATAGAGGTGGTGTCGCACTAGGCCCTATGCTCAAAGAGAAATTCAACTTGCCGGTTTTTATAAACAATGATGGTGATTTATATACATATGGAGAAGCAATAGCGGGATTCTTGCCGGAAGTGAATACAATGCTTGAAAAATCAGGCAATCCCAAACGCTACAGAAACCTCTTAGGTTTAACTCTCGGGACCGGATTTGGAAGCGGCATAGTAAGCGGCGGAAAACTATATCAGGGTGATAATTCTATTTCGGGAGAAATATGGCTGCTGCGTAACAAATTTTCACCTCAGGAAAATGTAGAGGAACATGCGAGTATTAGGGGAATACAAAGCTTATATGCTCAGAAGGCATGGATAGCAAAGGATAAAATACCATCTCCTAAAAATATTTTTGACATTGCCATGGGAAAACTACCCGGCAATAGAGAAGCCGCAAATGAGGCTTTTGCTTTAATGGCTAGAGTAGTTGGAGATGCAATCTCTAATGCTGTTACATTGCTTGACGGACTTGTAGTGATAGGCGGTGGATTATCCGGAGCTAGTTCTTTATTCATGCCTTATTTAGTTGATGAAATGAGAAGCTATTTTATCAAACAAGATGGGACTAAATTTAGACGACTTATTGCCGATGTTTATAATCTCGACTTGGAAGAGGACAAGCAGAAATTTGTGAAACAATACAGTACCGAAATTTCTGTTTTTGGTTCCTCTAAAAAAGTTAAATATAATTCAGAAAAAAAAAATTGGAATAGGAATTTCTCGGATTGGAACCAGCAGGGCGGTTGAAATAGGAGCTTATGCCTTTGCACTTAATGAACTGGATTCGAATTGTATTCCAACAAAAATATTGCCTTAAGGAAATTTTCAGATTACATCCTAACCTGGATTACAACAAAAATGAACTATGCTCGCCATTTAGGTTTTGAAACTTAACTTACAATTAACTTGAATTCCCACTTACTATGTTCATTTAACATGTATCCCTCAAATTCTACTTTAACCATTAGACCAGAGATAAACACCTAAAGACATGTGATATGCCAAATGGATTCTTATTTTGTGTAAGCAGAATAGTACATGGGTTGAAATTATTACTTTTGAAAGGGTTTAAAGTGAGAAAGCATATAGTTCTTTTGGTCTTGCTGTTTTTAAATAATTATGTAATAAATGCTCAAGATAACAGGACTATTGTAAATGGATTTGCTAAATATATTGCCGGAGCAGAAGATGCTGAAGATTGTTCGGTAACTTCTGACGCAAGAATTGCTATGACTGCCAGATGTACTGACAATAATGACTATATAGAATGGGAAACCGATCATGTGCCGGTAAACTATGAGGGAAAGAAAATATCGTTCATTTGGAGTGGCGGCTATTCAACTGACACAGAGCGGGATCAAAGAACATTTTCTCTGTTAGTAAATGAAAAGCCAGCTCTTTCTTTCGTAACCGCCTCCAGAATAGATGGAACAGATTGGAAAGTAGAAAATGAGGTGGCCGAACTTAGTTTTAAGAAATTAAAATTCTATAATCGCGCGGGAAATAAGAAAGATTTTTGGGGATATTTCATTCTTACCATACCTACTACAGAATTAACCAAGAACCGATCAATCAAAATAAAAATTAGTGGAGATAACTCCGGCAGCAGGCATTGGTATAGGGTAATGGAATATATGTTGGTGCCTAAAGTTAGTTTGAAAGAAGAGAAAATAGTTTCAAAGGATAATGAGGGTAAAGAAAATCAGCTCATTAAAATATCCGTAGACAATTATTCCAACACTAAACCCATAGAGATAATTTCTCCGGAAGGAAAGGTTTTAATTGATAGCCTTTCACTAGGCAGAAACAATTTTTATTTCCAATGTGAAGCAGTTAAATCATCTGCAAAGAAAATATTTTCTATAAAAATCGGGGACCAATCCGAAAAAATTGCAGTAACAATCAATCCAGTGAAACCAACTACTTTTTATATTCTCGCGCATTCTCATGTGGACATTGGATATACTGATCTTCAAACTGAAATAGAAAAGAAACAATGGATGAATATTGATGAAGGCATAAGATTGGCAAAACTTACCTCGGTCAATAAGAGAGGAAGCCGTTTTATATGGAATACTGAAGTGCTCTGGGCAGTAAAAAGTTATCTTGAAAATTTTCCGAAGAAGAAAGCTGGTTTCTTTGACGCTGTAAAAAAAGGTTGGATTGGTCTTGATGCTACATTTGCTAACCTTTTGACCGGCTTAAGCAAGCCAGAAGAACTTTACAGATGGCTTGATTATTCAAATCAATTGGAGAAGGAAATCGGAATCAAAATAGAAAGCGCTATGATTTCCGATGTTCCGGGATATACTTGGGGCGTTGTTCAAGCATTTGCTGATAATGGAGTAAAATACTTTTCAGTTGGTACAAATGAAGGGGATAGGATTGGAAACGCTTTGAGTGCTTGGGGTAATAAACCATTTTACTGGCAGTCGCCATCCGGAAAAGTTAAGATACTTGTCTGGCTAGCCGGGAAAGGATATTCGTGGTTTCATCACTGGGATTTAACATCGGGAGATATTTCTCCAATCACAAATTATCTGGATGAACTGGAAGCAAATAAATATCCCTATAGTATTGTGCAAGTGCGTTATACAATAGGAGACAATGGCGGCCCAAATCCATTACTCCCCAATTTTATTGAAGAATGGAATAATTCACACGTTACTCCAAAATTCAAATTAGCCTCAACGACAGAAATGTTCAAGGATTTTGAAAAAGAACACGGATCAAGCATCCCGACTTATAGAGGAGATTTTACGCCCTACTGGGAAGACGGTGCGGCTTCTTCGGCAAAGGAAACCGCTCTGAACAGAAAAACCGCTGAATTACTTACTCAGTTGGAAACTTTATATGCATTAACCGATGTCGAGAATTTTCCATTCAGAGAATTTGATGAAGCATGGAAAAACCTTCTGCTTTATTCCGAGCATACCTGGGGCGCTTATAACAGCATCTCCGAGCCGGAAAAAAACAATGTCAAAGATCAATGGAGAATTAAAAGTTCATTTGCATTGAAAGCTGATAGTATTTCTCAGTTACTTCGAATTAGACTCTTCGGTGCACAAATGGAAGAAGCTGCAGAATATTTGGAAGTATGGAATTCAAATTCTTGGACTAGAAGTGACATAGTTTCAGTCCCTGCCGGAATAAAAACAAAGGGAGGTAGTCTAGTCGATGAATCTGGTCAACTAGTTGCTACGCAAAAATTACAAAATGGTGATCTGGTTTTTGTAGCTAAAAATATTTTACCTTTCTCAAAAAAACGTTTCTGGTTTAGTAAAACAAAAACAGATCAAGCAAAATCAGAAGGACAAGTTGACGATCCATCATTAAAGAGGAGACTCCCGGTCGAGATTGAGGCATTAGTTGATAAGCAGTATCCATACTTTTTTAATGAATTTATTCAGACAGGCAGAAATGCCGGTAATCCAAAAGTCAGCTCAGATTCTAAAATAATCTTAGAAGAAAAGGGGCCCGTTGTAAATCGTGTTATATATACATCTTCAGCTCCGGGGTGCAATTCATTACTTAGTGAAGTAAGAACTTTTAAAGATTTAAAAAAGATGGAGATCATTAACACAATTGATAAGAAGAAAGTATATGAAAAGGAAAACCTTCGCTTTGCCTTCCCGTTCGCGATTGAAAATCCGCAAACTAGGATTGACTTAGCCTGGTCAGTTATAAAACCGGAAGTAGATCAACTTACCGGTGCAAACAAAAACTACTTTACAGAGCAACGATGGATTGACATATCTAACGAAAAACATGGAATTACAATGGCCGCAATTGATGCGCCGTTTATTGAATTAGGTGAAATGAATGGGGAATCCTGGGCGGCTAATTCGAAAAATAAATGGGAAGAGAACGCAAAATCGTCCGCAAAAATCTTTTCATGGGTTATGAACAATTCATGGCATACTAATTATAAAGCAGAGCAAGAAGGTGTTGCAACATTCAAGTATGCATTCCAAACACACAAACAATTCGACTACTCCATCGCTTATCGTTTTGGTGTAGAACAGTCTCAGCCTCTGTTAGTTTCTTTTTCAAATCATTTGGTACAGAAGGTCCCGTTAATAAAACTTGAAGAGAAAACAAAAATAGTTGTAACATCAATTATACCATCAAGAGATGGAAGTGCGATAATGGTCAGGTTATATAATCCGACAAATGGAAAATCTAAGTCAAAGATCAAGTGTAGTAATGAGAAAGCACGCCTGTTTTTAAGCAGTGGCGATGAAAAGGAGATAAAGAAGATCTCATCAGCCATCTCGTTGTCTCCATTTGAAGTTGCTACTATTAAAGTAATAACAGAAGAAAAATAGAAATGAGAAAACTGCTAAGTCACGGAGAAAGAATGAAGAAATACTTGCTATGTATTTTATTGGCAACTTTGCCAATCACTGCACAAGAAAAACTTTTGTACAAAGATCCAGCTTCTTCACTTGAAAAAAGAGTGGAAGATTTAATTAGTAGAATGACGCTTGATGAAAAACTTGATTATCTGGGTGGAACCGGTGTTGCAACAAAAATTAACACACGTCTTGGAATTCCGGAATTGCGGATGACAGATGGCCCGGCTGGAGTACAGTGGAATAAATGTAAATCAATGGCATTTCCAGCTCCTGCAGCAATGGCCGCAACTTGGGACCTTGATCTTATCAAACAAGTTGGTGCTGGAATAGGAAGAGAAACACGAGGTCATGGAAGGCATGTTTTACTTGGTCCCTGCGTTAACATTGTTAGAATGCCAATGGGTGGACGCAATTTTGAAAGTTTTGGTGAAGATCCATTCCTAGCTTCAAGAATGGCTGTGAATTACATAAATGGTGTACAAAGTGAAGGTGTTGCAGCAACTGTAAAACATTTCGCAGTAAATAATGAAGAAATTGATAGAATGTATGTGAACGCAATAGTTAGCAGACGAGCATTGAATGAAATTTACTTCCCGGCGTTCAAAGCGGCTGTGCAAGAAGCTAATTCTTTATGTTTGATGACTGCATATAATAAAGTGAACGGGCGTTTTGCATCTGAGAATGACTATTTGTTGAGAGAAATTCTGAGAAAGGAATGGAATTACAAAGGAATTATAATGAGCGATTGGTGGGCAGTTCATTCTTCTCTTCCGACTGCTCAAGGTGAGTTGGATATTGAAATGCCAAATGGTGATTTTATGAACGCAAAGACTTTGAAAAGCGCAGTTGAATCCGGGCTGCTTTCTGTTGAAGTAGTAAATGAAAAATTTAGAAATATTCTCAAACTAATTTTTAATCTAGGTTTGTTTGATAAGCCGGTCTTGCAACAAAATATATCGTTAGTTAATAGTGAGGAAAATAGAAAAATTGCATACGAGACCTCGCTTGCTTCAATTGTATTATTAAAAAATGAAGAAAAATTTTTACCGCTTAACAAGAACAAGCTTCGGACATTAGCAGTAATTGGACCCAATGCTGCTGAACCAAGAACTGGGGGAGGTGGAAGTTCCGAGGTAAATGATATTAGTCCGGTTACTATACTAGATGGTTTAAAAAATAGACTACCTGCAAATGTAAAAATAAATTTTGCGAAAGGTGTTTCGTTAGATTCTGAGACAAAAATAGTTCCTATTAAATCTTCCTACCTTTATACAGATAAGTTGGGAAAAACAAATGGATTAAATGGAGAATACTTTAATAACGTTGATTTGCATGGAACTCCGGTTCTTTCAAGAATTGATGAAACAATAAACTTTACTTGGGATGAAAACGGTCCGGGTTTCGGAGTCCCCCAAAATCGGTATTCAGTAAGATGGAGCGGTTACATTAAGGTTGATAAAACTGAAGATTATCCGATAGGTACTGTTAGTGATGATGGTATGCGCTTATGGATTGAAGATAAACTAGTTCAGGATGCTTGGTATCCGCATGCATCAATGAAGAAAATTACTACACTAAAACTGGAAAAGGGTAAATACTATAAAGTACGTTTTGAACTATTTGAAAAGGCTGGTGGTGCAGAAGCAGTATTGGGTATGGGCGCCGGAAGAGAAGAGATTTTTGAAAAGGCAGTTGATGCCGCAAAGAATGCAGATTGTGTTATTGTTTGTGTTGGTACAAATAGAGATATTGAAACAGAGGGAAGAGATAGATTTGATTTATTCTTGCCCAATGATCAAGATATATTAATAGAAAAAGTCGCTGCAGTAAACAAAAATGTGATTGTGGTGCTTGTTGTTGGCTCGCCAGTTATTATGGATAAGTGGATCAATAAAGTAAAGGGTGTTGTTGATGCATGGTTTCCCGGAACAGAGGGAGGAAATTCTGTAGCCGATATTCTGCTTGGTAATGCAAATCCATCCGGAAAACTTCCGATGAGTTTCCCTCATAAGTGGGAAGATTGTTCAGCTTATCCTACATATAATCGCATTAGGGAAAGAACTTACTATTCAGATGATATTTATGTTGGCTACAGACATTTTGATAAATACGGAATCGAACCGTTGTTCCCATTCGGTTACGGATTATCGTATACTACTTTTGAGTATTTCAATTTTGATGTTTCTAGGAGTGGAGAGGATTACGAAGTTTCTTTTGATCTAAAAAATTGCGGAAAGATCAAAGGGGAGGAAATAGCTCAAGTGTATGTCTCTTCGACTGCAAAAAATGTGGACATGCCAATTAAAGAACTAAAAGGCTTTTCAAAAGTTTCTTTAAATCCCGGTGAACAGAAGAAAGTTACAATTAAGCTTGATAAAAATTCCTTTGCCTATTTTAGTGAGCAGTACAATCAATGGAAAATTGATCCGGGGACTTACATTATTCATGTTGGCAGTTCTTCACGAGATTTGAAGTTTAATTCCGAGATTGAAATAATTAATTAGTAAACCTCCTATAAAAAACTGCTGCTTGATGTGCCGGGCGGCAGTTTTGTTTCCCTCAAAACAAAATTGTTGAGACATTAGAATTTGGAGACTATTGAATAGGTCCCTTGTTTGAGTCTTAATTCTAAAAAATTGTTATCTCGTTTATATTGATTCTTGTTTAGCGATTTATTGTTAACTACCACATGATTTTCATCTGTATATGGCACGTATACAATTGCACTCATTTTATCCGGGACATCTATATTCATTCTGAAATTATTTTTAGATTTGTTCAAATCAAGAGAAATATTCCCTAAAGGCGATGGAATTATTCCCTTTGCCCATTTTAACCTGCCTAAGTTTGGTTTAACAATAAATGTTTTCCATCCAGCCTCAAGTGGCTCAATGCCAAGTACTTTCTGAGGGAGAAGTGCAGTAGGACCGGAACTCCATGCATGCGATGTAGTTCCAACTTCTCCTTTCCATGATCCAACATTCCATGCTTCGTGCCAAGTACCGTTGAAGAATGATGACTTCATTTGCTCGCCCCAGTATTTGCGTATGTATTCTAATGCCCACTCCGGATTATCATTAAACACTGAATATAAAACATAGTAAGCGAAGGACTGTTCGCTGTTTTTTCCTTTACCAATTATGTAATTAACAACCTTTACCCGTTCAGAAGCATCAACCAGGTTATATAGTAAAGCATAAACTTGTGTTTGCTGGCTGAATATTTCACTGCCAAAACTATCACGGAATAATTTGTTGTTTTCTGACCAAAGCCATTTCCGAATATTTGTTCTTAATTGAGTTGCTTGGTTCTTCCATTTTTTCAAATTACTTTCATCATCTAAAACACTTTCGGCTAATTGAATAGCTTGTTCTAACGCGGCATAATAAAGGCAATTTACAGCAGTGATTTCGTTTTTCATGTCCATTGGATAGTTACGGGGATGATCAAGGACAATCCATCCCGGCGAATCTTTAATTAGACCATGTCCATCACTTACATATTTTTGAATGTATCCAAGAAGTTTTACCATGTATGGATAGACTTGCTTCACCAAATCTTTATCTCCAAAGTATCTGTAATATTCTCCCAGCATAATTATCCACTCAAGTTCATAATCGAAAAGATATGCCGAAGTGTTTGGCCCGAGTAGCCAACCGGTTGGATACCTTGAACGAATTGCACCTTCTTCACTCCAACGTTGAGATTCAGCACCACATAATATGTTATATTTTATCAGAAAGTTGGAACTACCTCCAAAAGTATAGAATGCATACTTTTGAAGATAACGTGCATCGCCGGCTATATAATGCGTCTGTTCTCTCCATGGTGTATCCATATAGGTATCTTGAGAGCAAAGCTTTACAGTCTTTTTCCCGATTTGCCAAATTTCATTAAGCAATGTATCTGAACATTCAAAATATCCTTCATCTTCTAGATGATAATTGCGGGTAGCCGCAGCTACATTTATAATCTTAATACTGTCATTTGGGTGGATATAAAAATATCTGAAACCACGCCATGTTAAAGGCTGCCATGATTGTAAGCCTTTCTTAGTGATATATTGATCTGTGAAGTCCACTCGTTTTGTAGCGTTAACTGTACTATCACTATTTAATCTTTCACCTGTTCCAATATCTATAGCTATTCCTTCTTTTAAAGATTCAATTTCAAACAGGGGTGAGGCGGCAATTTCGGTCCCAAAATCATAAATGATTGTGTTATTTGCTCTCCATGTTCTTATTGGTGCAACAGTGTTTCTTTCTAATGCGGGACGATTAACAACTACAATATTATTCCATGGATCGAAAGGTGGAATTCCAATTTCGTAAGCGTTCTCCCAATCAGAATCGTTAAAAACATTCTCTCGCCATTTCTCCGGCATCAAGCTAGCGTTAAATTTTTCGTTAAAGCCGATTAAGTTTGGCCGTTTATCCCCGCTGCCGGTTCTCAAC
>JBHEKZ010000378.1:0-4425 GCA_041859025.1 Melioribacteraceae bacterium
GCTAACTGAGCTAAATCCGCTGGTATATCAACAGTTTCGAAAGTTGAGCCCAAAGTCTCTTCATTGAACATGATAGCTTTCATGCTCATTAAATCGATTATACCTCTAAACAAATCACCTTCGCCTACAGGAATAGTAATAGGAATAGCGTGTGCGCCTAATTTTTCCTTCATCATTTGAACCGCATGAAAGAAATCAGCACCAACTCTATCCATTTTATTTACAAAAGCAATGCGAGGGACTGCATATTTGTCAGCTTGTCTCCAAACTGTTTCAGACTGCGGCTCAACACCACCGACCGCACAGAAAAGAGCTATCGCACCATCTAAAACTCTTAAAGATCTTTCAACTTCAACAGTGAAATCTACGTGACCAGGAGTATCAATGATATTAATCTGATGATCTCTCCATTCGGTTGTAGTTGCAGCACTTGTTATTGTAATACCGCGTTCTTTTTCTTGCTCCATCCAATCCATGGTAGCGCCACCATCGTGAACTTCTCCCATACGATGCAATTTACCAGTATAATACAGAATGCGCTCTGTTGTCGTAGTCTTACCAGCATCGATGTGAGCCATGATACCAATATTTCTAACCTTGCTTATTTCAACTCTTTTATTCGACATCTAACTAGGAATCCCTTTGCTTACCACTTGAAGTGAGCAAACGCTTTGTTTGCTTCTGCCATTCTGTGTGTATCTTCTTTTTTCTTTACAGCCGAACCTTCATTGTTCGAAGCTGCAAGTAATTCAGCAGCTAATTTTGCTGCCATTGATTTATCTTTTCTATCTCTCGAATAAGTTCTGATCCATCTTAAAGCCAGCGCAATTCTTCTTTCGGGTCTAACTTCCATCGGAACCTGATAAGTAGCACCACCAACACGACGACTTCTAACCTCAACCAATGGCTGAACGTTTTGAAGAGCCTTCTTGTAAACCTCTAAAGCTGGTTTTTTTGCTTTAGCTTCCATTAAATCAAAACTATCATAAACAATATTTCTTGCTGTAGACTTTTTACCATGCCAAGTCAAATAATTAATTAGTTTAGCAACTAAAAAATCGTTGAATTTTGGATCTGGTTTAATATACTTTTTTTCAGCTCTTTTCTTTCTCATAGGTTATTTCGCTTTTGGTTTCTTAGCGCCATATTTAGATCTAGCTTTTTTGCGATCTTCAACACCGGCAGTGTCTAATGTTCCTCTAATTATGTGATAGCGAACACCAGGTAAATCCTTAACTCTGCCACCGCGAATCATAACAATTGAATGCTCTTGTAAATTGTGGCCTTCTCCTGGTATATATGCAGTAACTTCGATATGGTTTGTTAAACGAACACGAGCTACTTTTCTCAAGGCTGAGTTAGGTTTTTTAGGAGTAGTGGTGTATACTCTTGTACACACTCCTCTTTTTTGAGGACAACTATCAAGAGCTGGAGCTTTACTCTTGGTAATTACCACTTTTCTACCTTTTCTAACCAACTGATTAATCGTTGGCACGCACTATCCTCCAATATTTACATTTTTATTAAAATTCAGACTTCAAATTTATCGAATATCTGCAATGTTGTCAAGAAATAAAGGGAAAAAAATCACCTTTTAGACAGATTCTTTTTCAACAGTCTCAGTTTCAGTAACAACAGGAACTTCCACTTCATCTGCTGTTAGAATAATATCAAGGTACTTCTTAAGCCCAGTACCAGCTGGGATTAGATGTCCCATAACAACATTCTCTTTTAAACCAATCAGATTATCAACTCTAGCTTCAGTTGCTGCATTGGTTAATACTTTTGTCGTCTCTTGGAACGAAGCAGCCGAAATAAAGCTTTCTGTAGAAAGTGCTGCGTGGGTAATTCCAAGTAATATGTTGTCAAAAGTGCCAGGTTCTGCATCTCGAGCTTTAATTGGTTTTTTTGCTTTTTTAGTCAGATCGGCATTTACTTCACGGAACTTCATCTTAGTAATCAATTGGCCAGCTTTGTACTTTGACTGTCCAGGATCTTCAATATGAACCATTTGTTTTGTGCGTTCATTTTCATCGTTAAGCTTATTTCGATCAACAAGGTCTTCTTCGATGAAATTAGTATCACCAGCTGAAATAATCTGCAATTTTTGTAGCATTTGGCGAACGATTACTTCAATGTGCTTATCATTAATCTTAACACCCTGCAAACGGTAAACGTCCTGAATTTCATTTACCAAATATTCCTGTACAGCATTCGTACCTTTGATCTTCAAAATATCATGCGGATCAATTGGTCCGTCTGTAATTTTTTCGCCTGCTGGTATTTCATCGCCCTCTTGAACTAAAATATGCTTACCGTAAGGAACAGGATAAACTTTTTGCAAAGTACCATCTAAAGATTCAATAATTATTTCTCTTGAACCTTTCTTTCTTGCTCCAAATTTAACACGTCCTTCAATTTCAGAAACAACAGCCGGATCGTGTGGACTTCTAGCTTCAAATAATTCTGTTACTCTCGGAAGACCGCCGGTGATATCTCTTGTTTTAGAAGCTTGTTTAGAAATCTTAGCAAGAATAGTTCCTTGCTGTATAGATTCACCTTCCTCAACTGAGAGATAAGCTCTTGTAGGTATATTAAATACTTTTTCCTGACCATTTGTACCCTTAACCATAATACTCGGTGTAAGGTTTTTATCTTTCGATTCAATAACAACTTTCTGAACGTGGCCGGTTTGTTCATCAGCTACTTGTTGAAGTGTTACATTATCAATCAAATCAACAAAAGAAATTGTACCACCAAAATCGGCGATAATAACAGCGTTATATGGATCGTGATTGTACAAAGGCTGACCTTTTTTAACAACCTGCCCATCATTAACCATTATTTCGGAACCGTAAGGGATATCGAACTTTTTGATTTGACGATTATCGTCATCAAAAAGACCCATAGAACCACGGCGACCGATTACAACTTTTACTTTACCAAAGAAATCAGTTTTTTCGACTAAATTAATTTTGTCGAAACGAACTGTACCAGCTACGTTAGTTTCAACTTGTGATTGAGAAGCAATACGCGAGGATGTACCACCTAAGTGGAAGGTACGAAGTGTAAGCTGTGTACCAGGTTCACCGATTGACTGAGCAGCAATAATTCCTACCGCTTCACCAATTTCCACGAGAGCACCAGTTGTTAGGTTACGTCCATAGCATTTTGCACAAACACCGCGTTTAGATTCGCATGTTAACACTGTACGAATATAAACTTGATCTATGTTTGACTCATCTATCTTCTCAGCGATTTCTTCACTAATTAACTCACCTGCTTCAACTAATGTTTCATCTGTCTTAGGATCATAAACATCTTCTTGAGCTACACGGCCAATAATTCTTTCTGCGAGTGGTTCTCTTTCTTGTTCAACATCTTTAAGTGCGGTTACATAGATACCGCGAATTGTACCACAATCTGTTTCGGAAATAATAACATCTTGAGCAACGTCGCATAATCTTCTTGTCAAGTAACCGGCATCAGCTGTTTTAAGAGCTGTATCTGCAAGACCTTTACGAGCACCGTGAGTAGAAATAAAATACTCAAGTACAGAAAGTCCTTCTTTGAAGTTAGCAACAATCGGATTTTCAATAATTTCACCAGCTTGACCGCTTAATGATTTTTGCGGTTTCATCATAAGACCACGCATACCAGCAAGCTGCTTAACTTGATCTTGCGATCCACGCGCGCCGGAGTCAACCATCATGTGAAGTGAGTTGAATCCGCCTTGATCAACTTTTAATCTGTCCATCAAGTGCTTTGCAACGTTGTTAGTTGTGTGTGTCCAAACGTCAATAATTTTATTATAACGTTCAGCATCAGTGATCAAGCCTTGTTCATGTTCACTTAAAATTCCGCTTACCTTTTTATTCGAATCATCAATCAACTTATCTTTTTCATCAGGAATAATCATATCAATAAAGCTGATTGAAATACCGGCAGCAGTAGCATAACGGAATCCGAGATCTTTCAAATCATCCAAGAACTTAGCAGTAACAACGTTACCAAGTTTAATGAACATTCTGTAAATGAATCCGGAGAAACTCTTCTTCATCAACAATTCATTGATAAATCCTAATTCTTTAGGAACGATTTGATTGAAGATTACACGACCAACTGTTGTCTCAATTACTTGACCGTCTATCTTAACTTTTATCTTCGAGTGTAATTCAACAACCTTATTATCATATGCAATTAATACTTCTTCTATATCACCAAAAAGTTTTCCTTCACCTTTAGCACCGTTACGAGCTTTGGTTAAATAGTAGAGTCCAAGAACCATGTCTTGAGTTGGCAACACAATTGGTAAACCGTTCTGCGGAGATAAAATGTTGTGCGAAGACAACATTAAAATTCCGGCTTCAAGTTGAGCTTCGTAAGAAAGCGGAACGTGAACTGCCATCTGATCACCGTCAAAGT
>JBHEKZ010000012.1:0-6519 GCA_041859025.1 Melioribacteraceae bacterium
AAGATATTTGCCCAAGACAAATAAGCATTAATATAGTTGGAGAAAACGAAAAGGTACAAAAACCTAAATTGTCAATGCAGCCAAGAGGTTATGCTGAGACATCTCAAAAATACTTGGAAGAATTCTTCAAAGATGATCCGGATTTGCCAGAACTTCAAAGATTGACAAGCGAATTACTCAATGAGGTGGAAAATGCTACTACAGCGAATTAGTCTTCTTAATTTCCTTAGCCATCGAGGAATTTCTAACGACAACTCAAGAATTACCCCTGTCGAAATCGACCTTCGCGTGTCACCATTATGGCTCATTTATGGACCCAATGGGTCTGGTAAAAGTTCCATTTTTGACGCTATCACTTTTGCGTTATTCAAAGAACACCGCGGAAGTGGTAGTGCCAATCATGGTTCAGGTTATTTGATTAGTGATGGAGAAAATGAAGCAAAGATAGAACTAGAAATTGTCTTAAATGAGAAATCGTATCTAATACAAAGAGAATTAAAGCGAAAGAAAACATCATTATCATCGGCTGATATTTCAGGTATTGTTCTTGAATGGGATGGAAAGAAATGGGTGGCAGTTAAAAACACAAAAAATAAAGTCGAAGAATGGGTTAAGAAAAATCTACGAATGGGTTCAAAAACATTCACTTCAGCAGTATTACTCCAGCAAGGTGAAGCGGATGCATTTCTTAAGGCCAAACCCAAAGACAGAAAAGATCGGCTTTTAGAGATTTTGGATTTAGATTTCTACAAATTATTAGGAGAGATCGCTGCGAGTAAAAAAAACAACGCCAGAAACGAGTGGAGACAATTGGAGCAAAAACTCTCTATGTTGAGAAAAGTTGATGACGTTGAAATTAAATCGCAAAACCAAGTTATCGCGCAAATTTCTAGTGACCTTTCAAACGCGAACATACTGGTCTCTAATAAAAAAATAGAACTAAGAGACGCCGAGCAAGTGTTAAAAATGAAAGAGAGCATCAAGTTAAAAGAAGATGCCAAAAAACAAGTTGAGAAATTACTTAAGAGAGAAGAGCAAATAATTTCTAATGTAAAGCGTTACAGGGAATTATCGAGCGATGTTCCTATGGCTCGAAATATTCTTGAAATTAAAGGACGCATCAAACAGGAAAATGAAGAACAAAAGAAAATCTCCATCTCCTTAATTGCCAAGGATCGTTCTTTGGCAGAAATTTCGGAAAACATCAAGAAATCTCAAAAAGACACACTTGCGGCAAAAAAAGATCACGCCAATAAAATTCAAGAACTTGAAAGCATCAGAGTGGAGCGCGACACATTTAAACTAAAGGCTGATCAAATTGTTCAAATTGAAGAACTGGAAAGTTTATTAGCTAAAACAAAAGCAGAGCTGACGCCATATCAAGATACCTTAAAGCAATCGAAAGAGCTTGACCAAGAAAAACAACGCTACGAAGAAATCAAGAAATTCCTGCCTGCCATTGAAGATCTTTATCAATACCAAGAGCAGGCATCCAAAATAAATACAGAAAAGCACAAATGCGAGATTGATCTTTCTGAAGCCAAAAAACAGCTTGAATTAATTACATCTCAAGTTCAACAAGAAAGGAAAGATTTATTGAGTGCCAACAGAGCCCAAGAAAAATTCCGGTTAGCTTCAGAAAAAATAGAAGCACGCATCAATCAAATAAAAGAAAAAATAAAAGAAAAGGAAGAAATCCATAACAAGGATGAGTGTCCTGTCTGTGGAAGCCCTCTAAATACAGACGAGGTACACCTAAGGACTGAAGCCCAAATCAAAAAATTGAAAGAAAATTTAGCCAACCTTCTAAAAGAGAGCAAAATAGTAAATGCATCTTTGCGTGATGCAAGTGTTGATGTGTCTTCAAAAGACAGCAGCATCCGGAAGTTAGAAGGAAAAAAGAACAAAATAGAAACCAATAAATCTGTCTTGGAAAGTAAACTGGAAAGCGCTATCAAACGCGAAAGCGAAAATAAAAAGTTAATCAAAAAGCAGGAGGTGAGAGTTGGCGATTGGGTCAGAGAGATTGGCAATATCACTAGTTTACAAAAAGAATTAGCTCAGCTTGAAAAAAACTTTAAAAAATGGGAAAAATTAGAAGTTGCGCGAAAAGAAGCTAGTAAATTACAGGCAGTCCTTGCCATGCGCGAATCTGACCTTTCAAGATTACCCAAGTTGACAACAGTTCAACGCCAAAAGGCTATTTCTTCTTACAATCGTGCTGTCGAAGAATATATTTCTCTACATGAAGAAACCAAACTTGCAGAGAAAATCAGTCGCGATTGTCAGAATGCCTTGGATGAATTTCAAAAAAGGGAGACTAGTCTTTTACAAGAAGTAGCGCATCTTAAGGATAATTTAGAAAATTCAAACAAGCGAAAGTCTAATGAAGAAGAACAACTTGTCAAAAAATTAAGTTCGCTGCCTGATAGATTAAAGTCAATAATAGATCAAATTGAAACAAAAGAATTGGGCAGGCTTGAAAGCGAAATGACTTCCTTGTCTGGCTCAGAAAAAGAAGAAGCTGAACTAAGGAAAGCGCGAAAGGAAGCAGATCAAATTGAAGGTAGTTTGGCACAGTTACGTAAACAATTACAGGAAATTCCAAAAGAGCACAACCGCTCAGTTGATGTAGTTCGTTTAGAATTTGAAGCAGCATCTCATGATGTAGAGGTTTTACAGGAAAAACTCAATCAAGCCAATGAAGCAATCGGAAAATTGAGATCGGCACAAGAAGAATATGAACGAAATATAAAGTCATTTGAAGACGCAAAAACGAAGTTAAGGCACTTCGAAAAATTGAGCTCTGCATTCGGGCGCTCAGGTTTACAGGCACAAATTGTTCAAGATGCGCAGAAAAAAATAAAAGAGGCTGCTAATACAACTCTTGGCTATTTAAGTAATGGTGGTTGGCAAATTGAGCTTTCAGGTGATGACCAAGAATTAGAAATCTTTGCTCAAGATCTTAATAGTCCTGGATTGCCAATGCGCCGATTCGAGTTTCTAAGTGGAGGCGAGAAATTTCGAGTTGCGATCAGCCTAGCGGTTGCAATTGGGCAGTCTATCTCTGGCGGGCGAACAGTAGATACTCTAATTATCGATGAAGGTTTTGGGTCTTTGGATGAGGTAAATCGCGATAATCTCGTTGTCGAACTGAGAAGGTTAAGTGAGGAAGTGCTTAATGGCGGCAGGGTTGTGATAGTCTCCCACGAAAATGATATTTGTGAAGAGTTCACTCATCGTAAAAAAATCTATAAAAATGCAGAAGGGCTTGTCTGTATTGAAAACGATTAAGACAAACAAATTAAAATATCCAACCAGGAGTTCGTTGATGTTCAATATATCATCCTGATAGTTCGGGCAGTTTATGCGCGCAAAACGAAAAAAACGATATTTTCCTTCAACAGCCAGCCTTGATACTAACCAGATCATCATGCTGGCTGTTTGGCGAAATCCAATTCAGGATTAACTTCTTCAGGCTTTATTTTTATATACCATATAAGCTTCTACATGCATCAGCATAATTATCATAACTTTGCAATGCCTTGATTTTATTTCTTAAGTATGTACGCCTTTGCGACAATTTTTTATTTGGATTCAGATAGCTTGCAATTTCTGCATCAACAGTCTTTAATGCATTCCATTCAACTATCAGGTTACGCGTTGTTTCTACTACATTAACGTGCCCCGCTTCATTTGGATTGAATTTTGGAGTTACCCCAATTGGTAATTTGTGAACATGCCGAGGGCCAAATTGCCCACGAGGTTGAAACTCCTTAATAACTTCATTAACTGCATCACTATTCAATAAACCAGTAAGATATATCGCTTCATCCTCAGTGTCAACAGAACTCCAGTACAGCGTTTGATCAATGATGAGCTTTCTTATTTCAAACAAATTTGTGTCTGGACCTGAATAGGCTGCGCACACATAATTTCCGCCTGCTCCCATATAAACAATCCACTTATTTTCGGGGATTACTTGACTTGTTAATTTCCTTCTATTGCTATCAAGTAATTGGAAGAAATCCTCCAAACCTACATTCATACCAATTTCTGAAAAAATTCGGTTAAATGCTTGTGCTTCTACTTGACTAGTAGCTAGTTCAGCTGGGTGTAATGGTTGCCAAATCCCGTCCACATTTTTTCGAATGGGAAGAAATCCTTTTGCAGGTTTTGATAAATCAAAAGGAGTTAAGTGATTTGACATCATTACATCAAAAACAAATTGATCAGAGATCACACATTGTGGAAGTGAAAAATGTTTATGCTTCTTTGCATCTGCAACTAAATATTTGAACTCACTTTCTTGACGGTTAATTGGACCTAGTGTCCACTTTTTATTTCGTGATTTTAATAATTCATGAAAAATAAGAGTGCGTGGCATTATATCTGCACCCTGTCTGAAATCTGCTGGCTCAAAAAAACCTATCATCCCAGCTAAATTATTCAACTTCTCGCTCCAGGCGACCCTGTTACCTTGGATTATCTTATTGAATATTAACGGACTAGTTCTTTCTTGTGAAACATGCTCTCCAGAAATGGTCAAAGAATTTTCAATATCAGAAATCTTTTTCCCGTACAAAACAATGGCCTCGTTTTTAAATGTTCCTTTTTCAATCCTCCAGATTTTATCAATGCTAAATTGAACAGGGTTTCCACCGGTCTTGTAACCTTCTTTTCTGAACGGGTTATGATGGTGTCCATTTAGCAGCGATTCTGGCAATATACAGCCAACGGCTCCTCCTTCACATAAATATTGTTGAATTGCATGCAATAAAAATATAGTGGCAAGTTCAATATGAAGATGAGATGGTCCAGGAGGTTTAATATTGTAAAATTCAGCCTTAGCCTTTAGAGATTCCTTGTATGGATTTTCGGAAATTTTACTCAAAGCCAACCACGGCGGATTGGATACAATCCCATTAAATATTCCAGTTACCAATCCAGGGCGATAACTGTTTCTAAGAATAAATGCCCAAACACCATTTTTTCCTTCCCTTTGCAATGCTTCTAGTGAGACAATTAATTCATCTACAAAGGCAAGAGCGGATTGCTTCTCAGCATCCACAAGTACAATACCAGCATCATCTTCAGATTGTTTCAGTAAGTTTTCGGGTAAGTTTCGTGAATATATTGTTGTTTCATGTTTTGAGCTACTCATAGCGACTTCGTAACTTTTGCCGAGGAGCGAATCAAATAAAGCGCGCCTATCTGGCGAGATAAGAAAAGCAGGCAGACTTACACTTTTGTCTGCTAACAAAAGTTCGTAAACGGCTACTTCAGGATTAGCGAAATTATTTTTAGCAAGTGGAGGCAAGGCAAACAGTGAATCTGCATGATAAATTGGAATCGTAACTTGATAAGTACCAAAAGGTTCGAGTTTTTCACGTGCAGATATCACCCAATTTACTTTCGACAAGAGAACAGCAAGAGGGTCAAGGTCAAATCCAGTGACCGCATGCGAAAGTCGCGAAATATATGATTCATCTTGGCGAACACCCAATTCCTCAAATCGTTGTAGCGTAAGTTTTACTACCTCAATCACCATTGATCCAGAGCCGCAACACATATCAACAAGTCTAGGATCCTGATCAACCGGGATTTGTTCAAAAACTTCCCTGACTAGTGCTGATGCCAACCAAGATGGAGTCCATTCCTGCCCAAGCAACAAACGCTGGGAGTGTCGAGCTAATTGCGCCAAAATTGGACCAAAGAGATCTTCGTTAGGAAGTGTCAAGAAATCATAAGCACGAAGATCTCGCTGCATATCTGTTGCCACTGGAATAAGCGAAGAAACATATGGCAAATCATTAAGCCAGCCGAAATAATCATATTCGACTAAATTCCCCAATCCTTTCATTTTAAAGTAATTTCCATTTAATATAGATAGCAATTCTTCGCTAGAACTATCAAGTGCTTTTTTGTCAATAATATTCGCGCACAATAATTTCGCTAAGGTTAAGACATAAAGTTCCTTTGTGTACACTTCTCGACTAAATAACCCATTTTCAAAATCCTCCCCAATGAATGTAACAAAATCTCCCCAAAGCTTTCTTATCAAATCACCATACATCTCGTTTGAAACAAAAGCATGATCAACTAATTCACTAAGTCTCGTGACATGTTGCGCGCAGAATTCACTATCAAAACCTAGATCTTTCTCCAATGTGTGGGCATTTAATTGGCGCGCTCCTTCCCGTCCAAGATATCGTGTCAGAAAAGAAATTAATTTTCTAGCATTAGTTTCATCTGCGTCAACTAAATGTATAGATTCAATTTCTTCTAATTGAATATGATCTCTGCCTAAAACAACGCCAGGTGTTTCCGAGACAGGTGTGCTTTTTATCTTGTATGCACGCCAACGTATCGTATCAGAAAGAATCCCAACGATGTGCTCAACCATTCCACCTTGGTTGAGCAACCCGGCGCAATAGTCCTTTACTTGATCTAAACCATGTGAGTATATTTGAGGCGATGAAATATTTTTCTCATATTCGATTACAGTGTTACCAATTA
>JBHEKZ010000180.1:0-4717 GCA_041859025.1 Melioribacteraceae bacterium
CAACATTTAGCCCTAATGTCAAGCTTGCAAAAGTCATTACTCCGGTTCCATGTCCAACTACTAAAGTCGATGAATCTACAGTAAATGTTTTTCCAATTACTGTGAGTGAATTCAAAGTTAGGCTTTCAATTTCACCTTCGACTTTAACAGTCGGACGCCAGAATTTTTTAGCTTCAACACGAAGTGCTAAATATTGTCCATTGCTTTGTTTGACTGCATTGATCTTTACAATTTGTCCAACTTTCAAATCTGTCAGTGTAATCGTATTTCTGTCCTCATCAAAGAAGTCTGTGTTTTGATCAACAACAAAAACCAACCCTCGGACAGTAATTGAAGATTCACTAACGGCTTCAATATTTCCGGTAAAATTCATTTCTTTATCGGCTTCTCTAACTTTTATCAGAGAAGCTAAATATGTACTTCCTTGCAGGTATGCATCTACAACAACAAACATTCCTGTCTTTAGATCAGCAAAAGAAAGACTCTGCTTCATCTTAGTATAGATCTTAGTTTGGCTACTAACATAAATTGTGTATCCCCCCAAAGTGATATTGTCTGCATTCACAGGCTCAATTAAACCGGCCAATTCTATTCTTTTTTCGGATTCCTCATGTGTAAGTACAATTTTAACCGCTTTATAACTACCGTCACTTTGCAAAATTGATTTTACTTTAACAGCATCGCCAACTTTCAAATCAGCATAATTTAGTAAAGTGCCTTCGTGACTGAATATCACTGTTGCTGAATCTACACTAAAGGTTATAGCGTTAACAGTAAAGCTGGTAGTCATAATCGCACTTATTGTTCCTTCAATTTCAAGTTCCTTTTGTTCATAATCTTCATTTTCAACTTTTATAAACGTGGCCAAATAAGTAGAATCTTGCTTCATGTAACCGCGTACATTAATCTCATCACCGACTTTTAGATCGCTTAGTTTAAGTAAACCACTTCTATGAGAGATAATGATTGTCGCAGAATCCACAAAGAACTCGGTATCCAAAACTTTTATTGTAGTACTTGTAACCGCTTGGATATTTCCTTCTAGTTCGATCTCCTGCCTTTTGTTTTCCGGCTTAACAATTATTGCAACCGCAGTCAACTTGCCTCCAATTGTTTGAGAGACCTTTACAACTACAAAATCTCCCACTTTTAGATTTTCAAATGTCAGCTTCGTATTCAACTGCGTAAATATTATTGTGTTAGTATCAACAAATATTTCCGTTCCGTTTACGGTTAGCGAATTTGAAGTGAGAGCAGAAATCTTGCCGCTTAACTCAATTGTAATCTTAGGGGTAAGTAAATAAATTTCCGTTGCGATAAAACGACCTGCTAAAGTGGACTTAGCTTCAATTTTTACAAGACTGCCTACTTTTATACTATCAAACGGGATTGTGCTACTCATGCCGCCGGATACTTTTGTAGTAGAATTAACAAGTATTTCTAATGAATTAACAGTAAGACTAGAATCGGTTTTTATCTGAACTTTGCCGCTGATCTTAACCTCTCCATTAGCTTTTACTTGGTGAGGGCTTAGAAGCAAAATGGAAATTAGCAGAAGAACAGCTATGCTTCCGATATTTCCTCTCAAAGAGTAATATTTTTTTGCCATTGTAATGTTCTCCATTTTTCTAATAAAGTTTATTTTAAAGAGGGAACCGGACTATCCGGCCCCCTACTAATTAATTCATATTTGCTAAAATCATAATTTGAGACGCTGCGTTTACTTGTGCGCTTGATGCACCAACTAATGCAGTTTGAGTTGCAGTCTTTACGGAATTAAAGAATGTAACATATGCGTTAATTATTAAATCGAGAGAGAGTGACCCAACAATTGAAGCGTTTAGTATTGTTTTAGCTGATGCGGCGCCGTTAATACTAGCATCAATAGTTTCTATAGATGACGAGTAAGAAGAAAGAGCAAGTTTAAGCTGAGATTTTACTGAAGATCTGTACTGAACAAACGCGTCCGCCATTTGATCAAAACTGGCCGATGTTTTAATTGAGTTGTAAAGAGTAGCCCCAGCTGAGACGACCGCATTTGTTTGTGCATCTGTAGCTCCGGCAGCTTGAAACTGCTGCTTCATAGCTACACTTAAAACAAAAGCGTACCGCTTATAATATGATTGCAGTACAGCTAATCTTCCGTTTGCGTTCATATTTGCAGATGCATTAACAAAAGTAGTTGCGCCTATTCTTATCAATTCTGCATATACTGTTGAATTTACAGTACTGTTGGCAAAAACATAAGCTTCATATTCGTTTATATCATTTTCAGTTTCTGCTTCTGAATCGGAAGAATTGTAAAGAGCTGCATCCAATTTCGCTTTTGCTTCGGCTCTTGCATGCATCATCGCTTGTATTTGACTGCTGGTTAATCCAAAGTATGAATTACCCGATGCACTTATATATGTCTGCGATTGTGCTTCCAAAGCTTTAATAAATTCAGCTTCTGCACTTGCATTCCCTTTAATATGAGAAGCGGCCTGGGCGTTTAACAATATTTTAAGATCGGTCGCATCTATATAATTTGCCTTACCCTGAGCTACCAACTTAATATAAAGATTTGTTTCGGTTGTAGACTCTACTGTTAATGGCGGAGAGTAAACAGTGCTTCCCGTTTGAACTTTTGACGAAACAATTGCTTTTAATTCGGCATCACCTTGAGTTGCAACTACTACAAGGTTTTCAGCTCCGTTAAGATTTGTTTCAACTACAAATTTTCCGCTTGCATCAGTTTGTACTGTTTGTGTTGACACTGTTTTCAGAGAACCATCGGCTTGTACTTGAGCCAGAACAACAGCCGCTCCTTGAACAGATGAGAATGTAGTCTCTGCACTTCCGGTTTTGCTCAAAGCTTTAGCCATCCCGTTGCCGGATGAAATTCTACCGGCAACTTTTGCTGTATTACCGCTGTTGGAATCAACCGGGTTATCATCGTTCGAGCAAGCCGTGAATACGAAAGAAGTGATAACCAAGATTGCAAAGAACAATTTGACGGTGTGTTTATTTATAGTTTGCATTTTATTACTCCTTTATTTTTGTGAATGCATTTAATGTATTAAGTTATTTTACTCTGTAAGGTATTCCCCAAGTTTTAACTTCAACTGCAGCGTCTGTATCATATACCACAGTTCTTGGGAAAGCGTTAATTACAGCGTGCATTCTTGCCGCATGATAATTTGTCCTCCATTTCCTCTCGTAAATCTTTCTATAAATAGAACCTTCTTGCTGACTGGAAATAAAATCGAATTTTTCCTTAAACTTTGTGTTACCATTCAGCGCCGCACCATAGGTAACACTTAGGAAATCCGGATCTGGTGTGCTGCTTAGAACTTCTACTGTGAGTTTTACTGTTTGATTCTTCTTATACCATGTTAAAAGATTTTTCCAAGCGTGGCCGTGTCTTCCAAATCCAATTTCAAAAGCATGGTTGTCATCATCTTGATCATCATCTTCAAACTTTTCTTTACCAACTTTGAATAAGTAGGCGTTTGGATCATCGATTACAAGCTCAGTTCCATCCTGAGATGTTAATATTATTCTGGCAATTTGAATATTCTCTCCTTCGGTACCTCCGTTAGGGAGTGAAACTGCATCTACTTTCCAATCGAGCTCATCGTTTCCGCTATTGCCAACTTTTTTATATTGAATAATCCGGGTAATTACGCTTGTAAACGTTTTTTCGATTGTTGTATCAACAGTCTGGCGTATTCCAATTGTAGGCTGTTTAAATGACCCTTGAATAATTAAGCGGCCTTCAAATTTTTGAGTTAAAGTTCCGGTTGCGGTTGTACTGTCCTTTTCAAGTGTTAAGTTCTTCTCGATAAGATTCATTTTCTGTCCAATTTTAACTGGATAGACATCTTTACCAAGTGAACCGGCTAATGCCATAGCTTCTTCTTCATTATAATTTGGAGTAAAAGAACTAACAGAAGGACTGTTTTCAGCAACTTTCATAAATTTTTGTGTTTCAACACTATTAGAAGATTGCGGTTCATTGCTTTCGAAAAGATTATCGCAACCTGTAATAAACACTGCTACAAGTAATGTAACAATGAACCATTTTGCTATTGCAGAATGTCTCATTAAGGTTCCTTTCTTTTTTGTATTTATTGCATTTGTCACGTGCTTCAATGAATTTACATTTACTTTCATGTTTATTTCTCCTTCTAAATTCTATGACAAAAATAATTTCTTCGTCCATGGTAGTATGCAGTGGTAAATATGCATAGGATGTGGTTGTTTTTACGACAGTGGGAATTGGCAAATTTTCCACATTTTTAGGTCAGTGTAACTCAACTTTTGTGATGCACATCAATCATTTCAATTCATTTCAAGTTCTATATGATATTTGGAAAGAATTCAGCCCTTGTTATAACAAACGATCCCGCGCATAGCGGGACCGATTTGAATCTGTGTAACCCCGGAAAATTTCTTATTTCAGCTTGATAGCAGATGAAGATTTCTTATTACCTCGAATAAGAACTATTGCCGCTACAATTATTATGAGCGCAACAATAATGTATCCTATATATAACGGTGAAGAAGTAACTGCGCCCTTCCATTCTTCAATTTTAACATCGAGCTGGGCCTTTTCATTTTGAGATAATTGATTACTTTCGAAAAGAATTGGTATCCAATCTTTCTCTATATTCGGACGATATACAGTATCAGCAAAAACTTTGTAATAGTTTAATGCATCATCCTCGCTAATATT
>JBHEKZ010000032.1:0-4009 GCA_041859025.1 Melioribacteraceae bacterium
ATTGGCAGTGGCAAAATTAATTGGGAAAAATTTTTCGAAGCCCTTGATAAGATAGGATTTGATGGAAGTTTTGGAGTAGATATTGGCGGCGATGAATCGAATGTTCTTGATCTAGATCATTCTTACAGAAAAGCGGCTGAATTTCTGGAAAACAATTGGTTTAATCATTACGGGAAATGAATTGACTAAGAAAATTTTTCTCATTGTTTTGTTTCTTTATGGGGTTGGTTCTTCTCAAATAAAAAGAATAATGGTTGTGCCGGAACCTAAAGAGTATCAATTCACAGATGGAAAGTTTCTTCTCAATGGTGCTTCACTAAATCTCAAACTCTTCAATAAATCTGATGAACCACTATCCATTGCAATAGTAGAGCTCAAACAGAAACTCTCAGCTAATTATAGCGTCTCGTGGAAAAAAACACCTACTGCTTCAAATATTAGTTTCGGCGTTCCTACTAAGGACAAAAAATTTCAAGAGCTATGCCGGAAGAATAATTTACTTCCAACAGAACAGCTTGGTGATGAAGGATATCTTCTTTTAATTGACACTAAGAAAATAATTGCTTCTGCTAATAGCAACAAGGGCTTGTTTTACGCAGCTCAGACATTGCTTCAATTGTTAAACAGTAGTAATAATGGATTCTTAAGCGGGGTAAAAATTCTCGATTATCCATCTTTGAAACTCCGTGCAGTAATGGATGATATAAGTCGCGGGCCGGTTCCTACTATGGATTATATGAAGTATCAAATCAGGCGCCTGGCATCTCTCAAAATAAATGCTTTTAGTCATTATGTTGAGCACGTTGTTAAAACAAAATCGCATCCAGAGTTTGCCCCGGAAGACGGTTCGTTGACCATTGAGGATTGGAAAGAGCTGTCTGACTACGGAAAGAAATATAACGTTACGCTAATAGGCAGCTTTCAATCATTCGGTCACTTCGGGAGTGTCCTTGCGAGTCCAAAATATGCTCATCTTGGTGAAAGCGGAACGCTGATTTCGCCGGTTCTGAAAGAGAGTTACGATTTCTTGCAAGATGTGTATAAAGAAATGCTTCCGGCATTTAAAGCACCTTTTTTTAATGTAAACTGTGACGAAACTTTTGATCTCGGCAAAGGCGCATCAAAAAAACTTGTGGACAGTCTAGGTTACGATGGGGTTTTTCGTCAGCACATAATGAAGATTTACAACATCTTCAGCAAACTCAATTCAAAAATCATGATCTGGGGAGACATTCCTCTTGAATATCCTAATCTTTTGAAGTCTCTTCCTAAAGATATTTTTATCGGTACATGGGTATACGACGATCTTGATTCGTTTGAAAAATACATTAAACCATTTAAGGAAAATGGATTCCAATTTGTTGTTTGTCCCGGAGTTCTTAATTCTAGTAAACTTTTCCCGCAATATTACCAGACAGTAGGCAACATCAAAAACTTTGTAAAAGAAGGATATATTAATGGTGCACTGGGAATGCTGAATACTGTTTGGGATGATGGTGGTGCGGCACTTTTTGCCAATGATTGGTATGGCGTTTCGTATGCTGCAGATAAAAGCTGGAACCCAAATTCAAGTGATTCTACTGATTATGATTTGAGACTAAGCAAAGCTGTTTATGGTTCCGATGATCAGAATTATACAAAAGCTATCTGGAAACTTGCCGAACTCTCCCTTCTTGAACCGACAGATGGAATGAACGACAAAGTTTTATTTGAGAAACTTATTCCGGATTCGGGTAAGTCGGTACGAGTTTCAGTCAATGATTGGCAAAGTGTTATAAATATTTCACATATGGCAGATTCTTTACTTAATAGCGCTATATTAAAAAGTTATGCAAATGATAGAGACTTCCTGGTTTTTATATGTAGACTATATGCTAGTTTAGGTAAAGAGAGATTTAGGATAATTAATGCAGCTGAAAAGTATGTTCAAGCATTTTCCACTGACAAAGAGAGTCCGAAACTTATCAGTCAATATTTACAGAGTGCAATTGATTCAATTGACCAAATCATCGCGGACTTTACTAAACTAAGAAATGACTTCGAAAAATTATGGCGGCTTGAGAACCGAGTTTACTCGTTAAATAAAATCACTGACAACTATGATGAGAAAATAAAACAGTATACAGAAGTAAAAAGTAAACTGACTAACGCGATCAAGAAAAATGAAAGCAAAATTCCGCTGCCATATGCAGATGAAATTGGTTTAGGTGTTACTAGGTTGCTGGGTAAATATTTTAGAGAATGGCTGATGATAACACCGTTTGATAATCCAGATACTCAAAAGTCATCTAAAACAGATTTTCTGCTGGGAATGGGAGGCGAACGGAATGCAATTCCAAAAGTAACACAAGAAATATTCTTTGATGGAAATAAACACCGATGGAGTAGAACAGCTTCCACATATCAAGATATTGTAAGTCTCAATGAGACATTTCCATTAAAACAGAATAATGCAGTAGTGTACGCATTTGCCACAATAGATTCCCCAAAAGATACACTGGTAAAAGCTCTAGTTGGCTTTGATGATGCCGTAGAAGTATTCATAAACGGCGATTCCAGATTTCAAGAATACTCAAAAGGAAAATTCAAAGTTGATGAGCATTCATTCTCGCTGCCTCTAAAAAAGGGAATAAATAATCTGATGCTGAAAGTATTTCAGACCGATGGTGATTGGACATTTTCATTTAGATTAGCTGACTGCGAGGTTAGAAGCCGGAAGAACCGCTATAAGATTATTGAAGGATACTAATTTCATGAATAGGAAATATCTTTTTGTTATTTGGTTAAGTACTATTGCTTATATATCTGCACAAGTATCAGAACCTTTGGCCGTAGTAAAAAAAATCGGCGATAGAATAATTTATGAGACTTCCTTTGAACTTGCAGACACTAAACAAAAATCTGCTATTGATTTACAAGTTATTGAATTTTGGAATACTACTGATAATAAAGTAAATAAGTCTGCCTTTGCGTTCTCGAAGATTACTATTAACGAAGACGTTAAACTAAAGTTTGGTATAAGCTACTCAGCGCCTTTTAAATTATGGGTCAACAATAAGTTACTAATCCAAAAAGCGAAGCCGGCAAAATTATACTTCAAAGAAATTGCTTACGGACTCTTCAAATTTATGGATTCATTTTCTGTCGATCTGAAAAAAGGTGATAATAGAATAGTGATAGAATCTTCTCTAAAGGGGCAACCGTACATTTATTTAAGGGAGATTACACAGTCAGATGAAAGTGTAAAAGCTAAATTTTCTTCTTTGATTTCAGATATTCCTAGTGCTTGGCCATGGATTTTTATCCATTCGAATAAACTTTCCTCTACTTATCCGAAAGAAAGCTTCTTAGATAGTCTTTATTCTGGAAAGTTAAAGGAGAATGAATTTATTGTTCCACCGGTTAGAGATTTAAAAAAACTTGTAATCAGCACTCACAGTACATTCAAGAAGGACTCATTCGCTGATTGGAACTATCCAAACGGTATAATGATGATGACACTGATTAATTTAAGTGAGGCTACCGGAGATTCCCGATACAACAAATTTGTTAATAAATATTGCGATTTTATCTACGATAACATTCCTTTGTTCAAGAAGCAGTATTTCGAAGATCATGATCTGCGGGGAAGTTTTCATAGAATTTTCAGAAAAAGTATGCTTGATGATGCAGGTTCTCCTTCTTTTCCATTCATTCAGGTTGCTGTTAATGACAACACTAAAAGACACGATTCCCTTGTAAAGGAGATGACTGATTACGTTGCAAAAAAACAGATTAGATTAAGTGATGGGACTCTTTGCCGCCCGGAGCCTGAAGAATTTACTGTTTGGGCTGATGATCTATTTATGTCAGTTCCTTTACTATTGCGCGTAGCAAAAATATTCAACAATAAAGCCTATTACGATGATGCTGCTAAGCAAATAATAAATTTTAATAAGTACCTCTTTGACAAAAACAAAAATCTTTACAAACATGGCTGGTTCAGTAAGACAAATGAGAAATCAAAAAT
>JBHEKZ010000079.1:0-5912 GCA_041859025.1 Melioribacteraceae bacterium
TTGATGATAATGTTCATTTTCAAGATGCTGTTAGATTATCGCAAAGATTAATAGAACTAGGAAAGGAAAACTGGGAGCTTGCAGTTTATCCGGTTGAAAGCCATGGCTTTGTTGAACCAAGCAGCTGGACAGATGAATACAAAAGAATTTTTAAGTTATTCCAAAACAATTTAACCAAGAAGAATTGATGAAAAAGCTAAGCGAGATTTTTATTTATCCTATAAAGTCGTTGGGAGGAATATCCGTTAAAGAAGCGGAAGTTACTGACCGGGGATTAAAATTCGACCGCCGCTGGATGCTGGTCGATTTTAACGGCAAGTTTTTAACGCAAAGAACACACCCGCAAATGGCGTTAATCAAAGTTGATCTTTCCAAAGACACTCTATTTTTCCGAAACATTAAAAATACAGATCAATTCAGTGTGGGAATCAATGAAACCACCGGAAAAAAAATCGATTCGGTCGTTTGGGATGATAAAGTAGAACTCATGCAAGTGAACACAATTGCAGATGAATGGTTTAGTCAAGCTCTAAACATTAAATGCAAACTTGTGTTTATGCCGGATGAAACAAGAAGAGCTGTGGATAACAAATATGCCAAGAACAGAGAAATAACGAGTTTGTCCGATGGTTATCCGTTTCTAATTATTGGCCAGGCTTCACTCGATGATCTCAACTCAAAGCTACAAGAAAAAATTCCGATGAATCGGTTTCGCCCAAATTTAGTATTTAACGGAGGGACTCCATTTGAAGAAGATGAAATTAAAAAATTTGCTATCAACGACTTGATCTTTTATGGCGTAAAACCCTGCGGCAGATGTGTTGTAACAACAATAGATCAAAACACAGCCCAAAAATCTGAAGAACCGCTTCGGACGCTTTCTTCTTATAGAACCGTTGGTAATAAAGTTAATTTTGGTATGAATCTATTGCACGAAGGAAGCGGAAAGATAAGAGTTGGTGATGAGATAACAGTTGTTGAGAAATAAATGCTTACCATTTATGATTTACTGAAAGGAAATGATCTTCGCTCTATTGGCAAAGCAAACGAGGTTGTTGAGCTTGTTACAAGCGATCCCGAATTATTCGAGGAAGTTTTCAAGGGTATATTTCATGAAGACAAAGTAATACGTGCTCGCTGTGCGGACGCTGTAGAAAAAGTTGCGCACAAATTTCCTCAATACATTCAAAAAAGAAAAACAGTTATTCTTAAGAGCCTAAAAGCGTTTAATCAAAAAGAAGTGGTCTGGCACATTGCATCAATGCTTGGAATCTTAAGACTTAGCCCCAAAGAAATAAAGATAGCTTCCGCACAACTTTACAAATGGCTTGATGAACAGGAAAGCATAATTGTAAAAGTAATGTGCATGCAAACACTTGCCGATTTTGCCTTGAAAGATAAAAAGTTAATCAAGAGTGTTCGGGATGAAGTAGAAAAGCAAATGATAAACGGAGCTCCTGCAATAAAGGCAAGGGGAAGACATATTCTTAAAGCTTTCGATAAAGCGAAATGAATCGTATTTGACAAAAAATCCACTTACATTTCCACTGTAGGAAATACTTTTATACGGTAACTCCATAAGAGAGATAAGAAAGCAAAAAAAATTTTCTAATCACTCAAAAAACGGGGTGCGTTATGAAAAAGTTTGCTGTTTTGTTCTGCGTTGTTTTATTAATGGGGTGTTCATCTTATCAAGTCGAAAAAACAAATTCAAGTTTTCCAGTCCTTTTAGAACAGACCGAACTGCCTCAAGTTCCGCAGAGAATAATTGATCCGGAATTTCGTCTAATAATCAAGTTGCTTGTAGATGAAAAGGGAAAAGTAGCTAAAGCCCTTCTTCTGAGCGGAAGCGGATTGCCGGACTGGGATTCCCTCGCGATTAATTCAATTAAAAAGTGGAAGTATGAACCGGCTAGACTTGAAAATAAGCCGGTAAGTATTTGGTTTGTTCAAAAAGTTAAAATCCAGTATGAAGAGCCATGTTGCTTAATGTTGTCGCAAATAGTTTGCGATTCTTATGACAGCGCTATTGTTGTGGTGAAAAAACTGAATGAAGGAATCGACTTTGGTGAACTAGCGACAAAATATTCATGCGATTCTTCGAAGGCTACGAATGGATTCATTGGCAAAAGGGATGTGTTGCTGTATCCCGCACCAATCAATCGAGTTTTAAAAAGACTTGCCGCTGGCCAACATACAGAACCTATTGAATATGGAAAACGGTTTGTCATTTTCAAGAGAAACAAGAGTTAACAGTTTTTGTAGCTGAACTTCTACCTTTCAAAAACTGTTATCTAATTACATTTCAAAAACAAATTGAAGGGTATTGCTATGGCAAATGTTTTAAACTGGTTTGAAATTCCTGTATCAGATATGGAACGTGCAGTAAAATTTTATACCGAGGTAATGGGTTACGACTCCATGTACCAAATGAACATGGGTGGTTATGACATGGCTTTCTTTCCTATGGAGGGAGAAGGTGTAGGGGGCGCGCTTGTTAAAGGCGAAGGCTGTATTCCAAACGCAAATGGCTCGGTTATATATTTAAATGCCAATCCGGATTTAGCAATTCCCCTTTCAAAGATAGAAGCAGCCGGCGGAAAAATATTAATGCCCAGACAGTTAATTACAGAAGAAATTGGTTACATGGCAACATTCATAGATAGTGAGGGTAATAAAGTCGCCTTCCATTCAAACAAATAGTTTTAAAAATGAGTCACATCAAGCGGGGCTTGGTGTGACTTTCTTTTTAAAGATTATACTTCTTCTCTAAATCTCTAGCTCTATAGCTCAATCGATCATTATCAATATCATCTATAACATCTACAAGATATTTAGCTTTGGATTTATCCACTGTGCTTTTAAGATATATTTCTAAAAGATATTTTACAGCAGTATTTCTTTCGCGTTCGTTTGAAGAGGCGGCAGATTTTTTGAACCATAACTCAGCTTTATCCAGCAAATTGTTTTTGTAGTAATATGAACCCATCAAATAATTGAATTGATCAGTAAGTTCTTTTGCGTAGCGAAAATCGGGAGCTGATTTAGCGTAAGATTCAAATTCACTTAAATTTCTTCCAAGGGTAATCTGAATAGTTAAATCGTGCAGCCACCTGCTTTCTTTTTCATACTTTTTAGCGAGATTGAAATTTTCCAACAATCTTTCGCTTAATTCGGGCAGGTGTTTTCTTATGCGGGCGTTGTCCCCTGTAAGCCATGAGTTAAAAACTATTATATAGCGGGAAGAACCAGCGGCTCCGCGCGGCTGATGCTTTTCATCAGCAATTGCCGCTTCTACAAATTTAATAGCTAGTACCGATTCGCCCCGCATATCATAGAACCTAGCGCGGACAAATTCACTAACCAAATTCTGTTTATCGTTTTTAATAATAGCCTCAACTTTTTTCAAATCCCAAATGCTTAATAATTCTTGGCAGTAAGCATTTAAGGTCCTTTTGTTTTCCGGAAATCTTTTTAAAAAATTTTCAAAAACCGGAATAGCGGCAGATTCGTTGTCTTCCAGATTTGAGTAAACTTCAATAAGTGTTTGAGCTGCAAGTCCAAATGTGATCGATCCTTTTTCGTAAGCTAACCGTAGTTGTGTTAATCCTTTTTCTCTATCACCCGAAAAACCAAGAGCACCGGCAATAAATCCGGCAACACCGCTCAATCTATCTGAATAATAGTTTAACATTCCGATAACAAGATGTGCGTCGTAAAACCCTGGGTTAGCTTTAATAACTTCTTCTGCCAATCCTTTTGCTTTTAGTCCGGTTCTGAATGCGCTCCACCAAGAGCCGTCAACTCCATAAACTCTGGCTAGAAAACCGTAAATGGCAGAAAAATAAAATTTGTTTTCAGTGTTTAGTGAAGCATCCTCAAATTTATCAACAACACTTTCACAGTATCTAATTATCTCACCATTAAGAGTTTTTCTTCCTTCGTCTCGTTTTTCCGGCGAAAGTTCAGCTACTTTCTGGTAATACTCGAGTATCTTAGCGTTAATTATATAATAGTAATACTTGGGAGAATTTGGGTTCTTGTTTATCTGTTCCTGAGATAACTTTATAGCCTGACTGAAATTTTCGTTAAAAGAGAGGAATATAATCTGCTGATCTATCGGGGTCGGTTCAATGCTCTGCGAATTTACTAATGAATTGAAAAGTAGAACGAATAATAAATATTTCATGTTACCTCATAGTATAGAGTTATAATCTGATTACCTTTCAATTGCAAAATAAGAAAGAGATCATTATGAATGTATTTATAATTCATGCGCACCCGGAAGAGAAATCTTTTTGCACATCACTAAAGAACGAAGCGGTTGATTATTTTCATCAACGTGGAGACGAAGTAGTAGTTTCTGATCTATACTTAATGAATTTTAATCCAATCGGCGGTATAAATGATTTTAAGGAGGTGAACAATAAAGAATTTTTTAAATATCAGCTCGAGCAAGTTAATGCCTACAACAATAATTTGTTTGTTGATGAAGTAAAAGTAGAAATGGAAAAATTTCTAAATGCCGACCTGGTGATTTTCAATTTTCCCCTTTGGTGGTTTTCTTTACCTGCAATACTTAAGGGCTGGGTAGATAGAGTTTTTGCAATGGGTTTTTCTTATGGAGCTGGAAAGGGAGTTTACGACGCCGGAACGTTCAAAAATAAAAAGGCTTTTTGCTGTCTAACTACCGGCGGACCCGAAGCAGCTTACGGGCCATCCGGCAGAAATGGAAATCTGGAGACAATTCTTTATCATATAAATCATGGAATGTTATACTTTGTTGGAATGCAGACGCTTCCTCCTTTTGTTGGCTTCAGTCCAGCCAGGATAACGGAAGAAGAGAGAAAAGCCCTGATTGAAAAGTATAAGCTGTTTTTACAAAACATAGATAATCATAAACCAATCTTTTAAGGAGTCGAGTGAGCACGATTGTAAAAACAGATAGGCTTGAACTAGTATGCGGAAATCTTGAATTGGCTCGGGTAGAAGTTTTTAATCAACAACAGATTTCAGCACTTCTGAACGCCGAGGTTCCGAATAACTGGCCGCCACCATTAAACGATGCGGCTTCGGCCGAATTCTTTCTGAACTATGCCGAGAATAATCAGGATGCTTTGGAATTCGGAATGTGGTACATAATTCTTGCTGATGGTGAAAAACGTGAAGCGATTGGGAATATTGGCTTCAAAGGAAAGCCGGATGAAGCCGGCACAATTGAAACCGGCTACTCAATAGTTGAAAATCATCAGCGAAAAGGATATGCATCGGAGGCAGTCGCTGGTTTACTAAAATGGGCGTTTAACCAACCTAGCGTTGAAAAGGTTATTGCAGAAACACTGACCAATGGCTTTCCATCGCAGAAAGTATTAAAGAAAAACGGATTCACTTTCATCGGAGAAGGTTCCGAGCCCGGTGTAATCCGCTTTGAACTAAAGAAATCATGTTAGTAAATCTATTTCTCTTTAACGTATTCTTCGTGAAGTTTAACCGGAGAAGACTTACCGCGCATTTTCAAGTTTAGCATTTCAACAAAAACTGAAAATGCCATCGCGAAGTATATATATCCTTTTGAGATATGCTGATCGAATCCTTCTGCTATAAGAGTTACGCCAATCAACAAAAGAAAACTTAGAGCCAAAATTTTTATTGTTGGATGTCTTTCTACAAAACCGCTTATAGAGCCGGAGAAAAACATCATAAAAATAACCGCTATAATTACGGCAGCAATCATAACTCCCAAATGACTTACCATACCAATGGCTGTAATAACAGAATCTAGCGAAAAGACAATATCAAGCAAAGCAATTTGAACAATTACACCGATGAAAGATGGACCAACACGCTTAGAAGAACCACCTTCTTCTCCTTCAAGCTTAGAATGAATTTCATGCGTGCTCTTAGCAAGCAGA
>JBHEKZ010000086.1:0-6172 GCA_041859025.1 Melioribacteraceae bacterium
GGAGAGGAATTTCCGTTTATTTTGGGGGCGCACTGGAGACTTCGCAAAGCAAAGCTTCGCTTGAATCTTGGAACTTTGTAGAGGGAATAACTCCGGATTCTTTTGATTCTAATATAGATTTCGGAAGATCTTTTTCAACCGGACACATTGTTGGCGATGTGCTATATATAATTGGTGGTTCTCCGAATCCGGCAACCGGAAAAATTTCCTATATAACTTCATATGATCTAATTTCGAAAAAGGTTTCCATCAAATATGATTATGCTTCTGAAGATAAGCCTCGCCAGAGAGCAACATTTATCGTTGGCGATAATATTTACGTTTTTGGCGGAGCTATTAATGGTGTTATTGATAAGATTCAGAAGTTTAATATTCCAACGCAGAAATTAGTTGATTTACCAGAAAAATTATTACAACCGCGCGCCGGTGGTTCCGCTGTTTTTAATCCCACTGCAAAAAGAGGTTTTGTAATCGGCGGATATAACGAAACTAACCCGGCTTTAAATACGGTAGAACAAATTTTTGTTAATGCCGATGGTTCTTTAAGAATTAACAACATCACTCCACTTAACTATGCAAGAACAAATTTGATGGCGGTTAATTATAAAGGTACAGTTGCGGTTTTCGGAGGGAAAGATGTAAAAGGAAAAGTTGTTCCTTATGTAGAAATTCTTCTTGGCTTAAGTGATGTGAATAATAATTCAGTACCAGCAGATTTTAGGCTAAATCAAAATTACCCTAATCCATTTAATCCGAACACCACAATTTCTTACCAGCTACCCAGAGCAACTCAAGTCAGTTTAAAAGTATATGATTTTCTAGGTAAAGAAATAGCTACATTAGTTAATGAATAGAAACAACCGGGTGTTTATCAAACTTCATTCTCAATAAATAAAAATAGAGAGATCGCTAATTTACCATCCGGACTATATTTTGCCCAGTTGCGTGCAGAAAACACCGTTCAGACAATAAAAATGATATTACTCAAGTGATGAAATATAAAATCATAATAGCTCTATTATTCGCGACCTCATATTCAATTGCCCAAGAATCTACTTATATAAAAATTAAAAAGTTGTTTGATGATTTTGAGTATGAAAAGGTTTTACAAGTTTCTAATGATATCGCAACCCAAGCTGATATTAACGATTCTCTTAAGGTTGAAGTCTATCTAATGAGAGCCGTTTCCTTCTTTTACTTTCAAAATGAAGACCAAACAAAAAAATCTTTTGTTAGCATGCTCGAGCTGAAAAACTCGATCATGCTTGATCCCGATCTGTATAATCCGCGATTTTATGATTTGTTTGAGCAAGTTAGAAGAGAATCAGCTAGACCGCCGAATAATGAAATTGCAAAGCAAGATTCATTAACAAGAATCCCGCAGTTTATCTATGAACAGCAAAAATTATTTAAGCAAGCAGCGGTTAAAAATATTTTAGTACCGGGATGGGGACAATTAACAGTTAACCAAACTATTAAGGGATGGATTCTCACAACACTTTCTACGGCAAATCTTGGTCTAATGGCTTATTATGCTGTGGAAACAAATAAAAAAGAGGATGCCTATTTAAAGGAGACTAATAAATCGCTAATCTCTCAAAAATATTCCGACTACAATTCTTCGTATAAAAGTAGAAATCTTTTAATAGTCTCCTATTTGGCGATTTGGCTTTATTCTCAACTTGATTTACATTTTTTAACTAGCTCAATTTCCGAATCAGAGTCGCTTAATGTAAGTTCGGGTTCTATCAGCAATGCGGGTATAAGTTTTTCTTTACAAATTTCCCTATGAACGGAAGCGCATTTTATGCGGATGCGGCGAAAAATATTCGCACTAAAAAAGAGAACTTTAACCACGTACCCTTAAAACAAGCAATTTAGCGAGCTTATAAACCTTTACTTTTTGGCACATTCGTTGCAACTATATAAGCACACACACACAACGGACTCCGTCCTTAAGATTGGCGAAGGGAAAAAAGTTTTAGAAGGTCCTTCGCCTTCTTCTTTTTAAAGAATACCAAAGCTTGCTTTAATTATTTTTCATAAAAAACTATCTAACCATCTTCCGTTTTCTATTGACTTTATTATTGCCTATATTTCTCAACAAAATTTATCAATAGATGGGTTTTTTATTAACACATGGATTTCAAATCAGAAAAGATAGGCGATATCGGAATTGTTCATGTATATCTTACACGAGCTACGTTAGCCAAAGCAGTAAACTTTAAGGAATTTACAACTGAAATAATCTCGGCTGGAACTAGCAAGTTAGTTATAGATTTGAGTATCTGTGAATATATTGATTCGACTTTTCTTGGAGCTATGGTCGCTTTATTGAAGCGAGTTAATTCATTGAATGGTGATCTGAGATTAGTGTATAATAAAGAAATGCCTTCCCTCGTATTCGTTCTAACACGCATGGATAAAGTGTTTAAAATATTCGCAAATTTACAAGAAGCCGTTGAAAGCTTTAGTTCTGGCAAGCCAAAGCTTACGTGGAAATGATTATCTTGCTGAAGGGATTACTTTATAAATTTTATCATTAGGTCTAATTAGCTCGTTACACTTGAAAGATACTTCCTTCCCTTTTTCACCTATTTCAACGCTCATTTCATCAAACATTAATTGATCTAATTTTTTTTCGATTACACCGGTTGTGTTTCCAATTATATAAATAGTTTCGCCTACCATTAATGAATCTGCCTCTAACTTAACCGAGACCACACTGCTCTTTTTGTAATAATTTACCACCTTGCCGACATAAGATTTTTTTGTGCTTGCCGCACTTCCATAAATGTTTGCATAATCTTGTGTTGACGGTGTTCCTAAATAAAATCCAGTAGAGAATCCACGGTTATAAACCTTTTCCAACTCTTCAACAAAGTGCATTTTCAATTCTTGTGTAAGTTTCCCTTCGACATGAAGATCAATAGCTTTTCTATATGTAGAAACAACTTTTGCGATATACTCCGGAGATCTTTTTCTTCCTTCAATTTTTAGCGAGTCAATTCCGGCCTCTATCAACTGATCAATTATTTCTATAGTGCAAAGGTCTTTGGGTGACATTACATAATCTTCTCCCAAAACCAAGGAGCCTCCCTGGTCGCTGTCTATAACCTCAAACTCTCTTCTGCATGGCTGAAGGCATTCGCCTCGGTTAGCGCTTTTGCCAAATAACTCATGACTCATAAAACATCTTCCGCTAACTGCAACACACATGGCCCCGTGAACAAAAGTTTCGATTTCAATTTTAGCTTTGCTTTTTATTTCGCGAATCTTATCTAGAGTACATTCTCTTGCAAGAACAACTCGAGACGCGCCGATGTTTTCATAAAACTTGATAGAAGATGAATTTGATATCGAGGCTTGTGTGCTAATGCAAAAGGGAAGTTGATACTCTAAACATTTCTGTATAACAGACATATCCCAGCAAATTATAAGTTCGATGCCGGATGATTTTGCTCTACGAACAATATCATCTAACTCATCAAGTTCGTTTTCATAAACAATAGTATTGAGTGTAAGATGAGCTTTTACGTTGTGTTCGGTACAATGTTTAACAATATCATTCAGCTCGGATTTATCAAAATTACCGGCCGCGGCACGCATATTTAGCTGCTTAACACCAAAATAAACCGCATCGGCACCACTGTTAATTGCGGTGTTGAGCATTGCCCAGTTTCCGGCAGGTGCTAATAACTCTGGTTTTTTTTTATCTTTTTTAGTTGTCATAATATTCCCGGCGCAATAATAATAAATATTGTTTAATTAATTTTGCTCCAACTAAATACAGAAAGATGTGAACAAAAACTTTATACTGGCTTTAATTGGTGTTGGAATAGGTGGAATCGGATTTGGACTTGTAACTCCTGTAACTGTAGTTCTACTTGAACAGAACCATGCCCAAAGCTGGATAATTGGTTTCTCTACAATGATAGGATATTTGAGCGTTGTATTATTTGCCCAATTGGCCGGGAAAATCATTGAAAGACATAATATAAGATCAGCTATGTTGATCGGATTATCACTCTGGATGATTGGATCTGTATTACACATCTTTTGGTTTATTTATCCGTTACTTTTTATTGTTAAATTCTTTATGGGAATTGGGGGAACATTCGTTTTTATTGCCACAGAAGTGACAATAAATCATTACAGTGATGAAACCAATCGTGGAAAAAATATTGGCATGTATGTGACCGTGCTTTCTATTGGTATTGCCGCTGGCACTCTTTTAATCTGGACTATTAAGCTTGGCAATTGGGTCCCATTTATTATTGGTGCTGGAATAATGTTTTTAGTCTTTGTATTTCAGTTTTTTCTGTTTGATCCTATCCAAACAAATAACACAAAACACAAACAAGAAAAGTTATCAATTTACAAACTACCTTTTATTGGATTAATGTCTTCTTTTATATATGGATTGTTCGAATCATCCGTTATTGTTGTATTGCCAATTTATGGCCTTAGAAATAATTATTCAGCTAACGAGGTATCTCTCTTTCTAGCGGCATTTGTAGTTGGAGGTATCATACTTGGTTATGTAATAAGCCGGTTATCTGATAAAGCTTCAAAATATCGAATGCTGCTTTCAATAGCTGTACTACTCGGAGTCTTTTTCATTTTTCCAATATTAAATTCTCAACTATACTTTTTACTTTCGGTATTCTTTCTAATTGGTGGAATAGTCCCGGCGTTTTATACAGTTGGGTTGAATTACACAATTGAACATGTTGCAGAAAAATATATAGCACAGGCAAACAGCTATTATATAATGATGTATGGACTAGGTACAATTGTTGGTCCACTGTTGGGAGCCGGATTGATAGAACTTGACAAGCACAGTGGTTTTTGGCTTTTTTCGGCCGGATTATGTTTTTTGTTCGCTGGCGGATTCCATATCGTCAAAAAAGTGAACAATGATATTTCTCACTTGAATTTCTTATCTTCAATTCAAAATAAGAACCATATTTCTGATGAAGAGCGAAAACAAAAAGAAAATCAACACGCCTAAACTTAAAACTGCCTCAAAAGGAAACACGAATTCTAAAAAAGAGAACACTTTGCCGGATAGTATTTTTGATTCCGTAGCCCCTCTTTTAGTTTCAAGCAGCAGTTTAAAATCAATTAAAGCAAACAAAAGTTTGGCTGAAGCACTAGGGACAGATACAACGAAGATAAATTATGATTTTATTGCCAATGCAAAATTTTATGATTCGAACAATCGTAAGTTATCAATAGATGATCTCCCATTTTTTCAAATAGAAGAAAGCAAAAAAAGTGTCACTGGCTATGAATTAAAATATATACATGAGAATGGTTCAGAAAAATGGTTTCGGGTTGATTCTTTTTTGAGTGGCAAATCGAAAGATGTTTTTGTCTATAGTTTATTTGTCGAGATGACAAACGAAGCAGAAATACAAAGCATTTTCAAAGAAACTATTAGTTCTATCAGCGCAGTACTTTATTCAACAAGTCCGGATGGAACAAAATATAATTTTATTTCTGAAGCGGTTCGTTTGTTGTTCGGTTATTCTCCGGAGGATATTTACAAAAACAAACTTAAGATGCTTCGATCTATTTTGCCCTCGTTTTTCAAAGACTTCAAAGATTTCATAGAAAAATTGAAATCTGGAAAAGAAGCTTCTATCGAATATAAAATGAGAGATCGTTTTGGAAAAGAGCATTGGGTTCGTCATAACGGCGCCCCGATTTTCAAGAGTAATGAAATCAGTCGAATAGTTGGTGTTATTCAAGAAATAACAGAAGAAAAGAATACAATTCTGCGAATGGAAAATTCTGAACTGCGATTTAGAATGCTGATTGACACTGCAGACGATTTGATCTTTATTCTTAATGGATTTGGTTATTTCAGCATGGTTAATAAAAACGGAGCCACCGCGCTTGGTTATACTCCGGAGGAAATGATAGGCAGACACTTTTTAGAATTTGTCGATAAAGATGAAGAGGAAAAAGTTGTTCAGGCGTTCACAAAAATTTTAGAGTCCACAGGGATTACTGTTTTTGAAGCAAACTTTTTAGATCGGTTTGATAAAAATGTGCTTTTCGAAATTCACGCCCGCCCGGTAATTACAGATGGCGTGGTAAGCGGTATGTTGAGCATTGGCCGAAACATCACAAGAAGAAAAACAGATGAAAGAAAATTCAAAGA
>JBHEKZ010000123.1:0-4080 GCA_041859025.1 Melioribacteraceae bacterium
AAAGTAAACAAGAAGAAGTTTGGCAAAAGTAGGTTTAACGAACATAAAAATATTGGAGGCAATTCCTCTGGTTAGCTTTCTACTTCTCCAATTGTTCTGCAGGTCAATAATCAAATCATATTTTTCTTTAGCAATTTCTGATTTGAGTTTTGCTTCATTCGTTTTATCGAAGAATATTACTCTCGAAACAGCCGGATTATAGGCAAAAACATCGGAAAATTCTTTCTTAACAACGAAATGAAGTTCAGCATGCGGGTATTTTGCCTTAAGAACACGCACAACCGGCGTTGTTAGAAGAACATCGCCAAGCGAGCTGAACCTTATAACTAAAATTTTACCTATCTGGTTGATAGAATTTCCACTTTTTTCAGTCGAAATTTACCAAATTTTGCTCTCTCTTGGAGGTTGGAAGTATAAACACACTTACTTATTTTTGGCATGAACAAAATGGAACTGATATGACAACTTTACCTCCTCCGGCGGTTAAGCTTTTCCCGGAAGATTCAATAGAAAAAGTATGCTACGGAATTGCAGAATCTTTTAAGGATTATCTCCCAATTCCCAATGATAGAATACGCCTAGGTTTTAATTTATACAGATTGGCTACCGGCGAAGGTGATACACCTGAAGTAATTGTAAGAAACGCTAAGATGAAAGTTGAAGGTATTTCTCTTGCCGATCTTGCAAAAAGAATTGAAGAAGAAATGGGAAAGATTAAAAAAGACTGAAAGTTGTAAGTAGAAAATTGATAGTGGAGAATTGATAAACGTCAATTCTCCACATGTAATTCTGAATTATAAAATGCTTTTTAGTAAGCTTCTCTTGCCTCGCTCATAAACTTCTCCACGAGTAAAACATCTTCTTCGCTCCCGATAAATATTGGTGAACGTTCATGCAATGATTCCGGTTTCTTATCCAAAATTCTCTCCTTGCCATCGGTCGCTCTTCCGCCGGCAGCTTCAACAATAAAAGCCATAGGATTGCACTCGTAGCATAAACGCAATTTTCCTTTTGCGTTTCTTCTATCTCCCGGATAGATGAAGATTCCTCCGTAAAGCAGAGTTCGGTGGATGTCGGCAACCATAGAGCCAACATAACGGGCTTGATATGGTTTTCCTTCGAAATAATTTGCCTGCAGATATTTAATGTAATCTTTCAATCCCTTAGGCCATGAAAAATAATTCCCTTCATTCAAACTGTAAATTCTTCCATGCTTAGGAATTTTTATATCATCGTGCGAAAGCAAAAACTCGCCAAACGCCGGATCGAGAGTAAATCCGTAAACGCCGTGTCCATGTCCGGCAGTATAAACGAATATTGTACTGGAGCCATAAAGTATATATCCGGCAACTTCTTGCTTGTATCCTTGCTGAAGACAATCCTCCAGTGTTCCGGCTCCCTCCCCTTCACTTACCCGTTTATAGATCGAAAAGATTGTTCCAATACTGATGTTGGCATCAATATTAGATGAGCCGTCAAGCGGGTCGAACAATAAAACATATTTGCCGATTTTCTGATGAGGCGGTAGATGAATAATATCTTCCTCTTCTTCACTTGCCATCACACAAAAATGCCCGCCATGATCCATTGCTTTGATCAGCATTTCATGAGCAAACATATCAAGCTTCTTAACTTTTTCTCCGTGGACATTTTCATCGCCCGTAAAACCAAGAATGTTAGCCAGACCGGCCTTGTTTACTTCTAAAGAAATTACTTTTGCGGCTAACCCTAGTTGAAGAAGAATTGCAGAGAGTTCTCCGGTAGCTCCGGGATGAAGTTTTTCACCTTCGTAAATGTGGCGTGGGAGTGTCATGAATCTGGTTGCTGCCATTTTCTACTCCTTATGCGGATTTGAGTTCTTGATCCTTATACTGTAGTTGATACAACTTATAATAAATTCCTTTGTGCGCAAGAAGCTCTTGATGAGTGCCGGCTTCTTTTAACTCCCCTTTGTGCATTACTAGAATTTTGTCTGCGTTCTGAATTGTTGAAAGTCTATGCGCAATTACAATTGAGGTTCTTCCAACTAATAGCTTTTCAATAGCGTTTTGGATTAATATTTCCGTTTCAGTGTCAACACTGGAAGTAGCTTCATCCAAAATTAGTATTTGAGGATTGTAAGCAAGCGCACGGGCGAATGAGATTAATTGCTTTTGTCCTACGCTGAGAGTTGCCCCTTTTTCTTTTACAACTTCATCATACTTATTTGGGAGTTGAGAGATGAACTTATCGGCACCAACAAACTTTGCAGCTTCAATAATCTGCTCATCTGAAATATCTTTATTTCCGAGACTAATATTTGATTTTATCGTTCCGCTAAACAAAAACACATCTTGAAGAACCATCGCAATATATTTTCTGAGTTCGCTCTTATTCAAATCGCGGATGTCAACTCCATCAAGAGTTATGCTTCCCTTCTGAATATCATAAAAGCGTGTAAATATATTTATGATACTTGTCTTCCCGGCTCCAGTTGCCCCAACAATTGCGATTCTTTCACCCGGATTTATCTTGAAGGAAACATTTCTCAGCACATACTCTTCAGGATTATAAGCGAACCAAACATTCTTAAACTCGACTTCACCTTTGATTGACTCAACAGTCTTAGGTACTTCCGGATCCTTTATAATTGTGTTGTCATCAAGTAATTTGAAAATTCTTTCTGACGAAGCCATTGCTGTTTGAAGAATGTTATACTTATCTGATAAATCGCGAACCGGACGCCAGAACATTTCGGTATATTGTAAGAAAGCAAGCAGCACACCGATAGTAAGATTTTTCTGAATTACCTCGCCGCCGCCATACCAGATAATCAATCCAACAGAAATAACGCTCAACATTTCCACAACCGGAAAGAACACCGCATGATAGAAGACGGATTGAATATTTACATCCTTGTTGTCTTTATTAATGGAGGAAAAGTTCTTCAGTTCTTGTTTTTCTTTGGCAAAAATTTGCACTACGTTCATTCCGGTTATGCGTTCCTGCATGTAAGAATTTAATCTAGCAAGGTGTTTCCGAACATCACGGTAATTTTCTCTTACTTTTTTTCTAAACAAGAATGTAGCATAAATCAATGCCGGTAAAACAGCTAGAGTTACGAGTGATAGATCCCAAGACATCGCGAACATAAAAATGAAAATCCAAACAATACTGAATATGTCGCTGAAAATTGAAACGATACCCGACGAGAACATATCGTTTAGAGAATCGACATCATTTGTTACGCGGGTTACAGTTCTGCCTATCGGCGTTTTATCAAAATATTTTAGCGCAAGCTTTTGAACGTGAGCAAAAAGCTGTATGCGGAGATCATAAACAATTTTCTGTCCGGTTAGTTCGGTATAGTATGTAAGAAAATACTGTATCAAAGCTTGCAGCATAAGCGAACCGAGCAGAACCGCACAAACAATCAGCAATCCGTTAAAATCTTTATTCTGAATTTTATCATCGAACGCAATTTTAGATAGATATGGGCGTAAGGGACCAAGCGCAGAAACTACGATGTTTAAGATAATCGCAAGGATTATATATTTTTTGTAAGGTTTAACATAGGTTAGCAATCGACGCATTAACTGCGAATCGTAAGCTTTACCTAATATTTCATCATCTTTTTGTTCAGCCATACTTCTCTTTTCTAACTCATTTCCAATAGTTCTTTTTCCAACAACTGCTTTGTATTTAAGTCAGCGTAAATTCCTTCCTTGGCTACCAACTCTTCATGTGTTCCTTGCTCAACAACTTTACCTTTATCAAGAACAAATATTTTATCCGAATCTTTTACAGTAGAAATTCTGTGACTTATAATAATGCTTGTGCGGTCTTTCATAAATTCTTTTAACTGACGGAGAATTTCTTCTTCCGTATTTGTATCTACAGCAGAAAATGAATCATCAAGGATTAAAATTTTGGGATCGATTGCGAGCGCTCTCGCTAATGTAGAACGCTGTTTCTGTCCGCCGGAAAGTGTGATGCCTCTTTCGCCAAGAATTGTTTCGTATCCAAGCGGAAAGGAATTTACATCTTTAGACAAACGGGCAATTCCGGAAACTTTTTGGATTAATTCTTCATTACCATCAT
>JBHEKZ010000307.1:0-3140 GCA_041859025.1 Melioribacteraceae bacterium
CGCTATTCAAGATTGGGATAGAGGTTTAATTGTTGGAGAGACTACATTTGGTAAAGGTTTGGTTCAGCGTCCCGTTGAATTATCCGATGGCTCAGCTGTAAGAATTACTATAGCTAAATACTATACACCAAGTGGACGCGAAATTCAAAGAACCTATAAAGACAAAAGAAAATATTACGAAGAGATTTTAGGCAGAGAAGAAGCAGACAGCAACAATATTAATCACACTGCCGAGAAAGATTCTGCTAAGCCAAAATATAAAACTAATGCCGGTAGAATTGTATACGGAGGCGGCGGTATATCACCGGATTATATTGTAGATGCTGGAAAGATTTCCAACTATTCATATGAACTGCGCAAGAATAATGTTTATTATCAGTTTATAAGGGAATGGATGGATAAGAATGGCGAATCCATTAGAAAAAATTATAAGAATGATCTGAACGCATTTAATTCAACATTCACAATTTCCGATCAGATGATGAATCAATTTGTACAGTTTGCTCTAAAACTGAAAGTGAAATATGACGAGAAAGGATATTCTTCTGATAAGGAAGCCATCAGATATAGGCTGAAAGCCTTTGTCGCACGCGATATATTCAAGAATGATGGATGGTATCTAAGCCTTTTAAATAATGATAGGCAATTCAAAAAAGCGATCAGTCTTTTTAAGGAAGCTGAACAGATGAAAGGTTTGCCAAAATAGAATGGAACTCAATACCAAAATTGATATAGCAAACAAGTACGGTAATGAGGTAAAACTCTTGCCATACGAAAATACTTTTCCAGACTTGCACGAAACGGTTTTTCTCGCATCTGGTTCTAAGATTATTGGCGATGTAATTATTGGTAAAGATTCTTCTATCTGGTACAATACAGTAGTCAGAGGAGATGTAAACTACATTCGCATTGGTGAAAAAACTAATGTTCAAGATTGCTCAATGCTTCATGTTACAAACAAAAAGTTTCCATTAGTTATAGGGAATAAAGTTACGATTGGACATAGTGTAACTCTACACGGTTGTGTGCTTAAAGATTCTTGTCTGATTGGCATGAATGCCGTTGTGTTAGATGGAGCAGTAGTTGAAGAGAATTCCATAGTAGCTGCCGGCTCTGTAGTTAGACCGGGTTTCATTGTTCCAACTGGTAAATTGGTTGCCGGTGTTCCGGCTAAAGTAATACGCGATCTTACTGAACAAGAACTTCAAGAGTTTGAAAAATCTGCGGAACGATACGTGAAGTATACTGAGACAACAGTTTCTTCTCTAATCGAATTTATTAATAAAATGGATTCAAAATGAAAAACATTAAGTTATTCTCTGAAAAGGGAATTAGACTTGAAAAGAAAACCGTTGATACTCTTGTTCTGAAATTACAAACAGAATTAGAATTTGAAATTGAATCTCTTGAATTCAATTTTGTTGGAACCGAGACTATTGTGGAAATAAATAAAACGCATTTGGACCATCATCATCCTACAGATATAATCACCTTTAATTATTCGGATGAAAAGCATAGTTTAGACGCCGAAATTTTTATTTCTGTGCCGGAAGCAGTAGAAAATTCTAAAAAGTATGATGTAACTCCCGATAATGAATTGGGAAGATTGATTATTCACGGTATATTGCACTTGTTAGGTTATGATGATACTACTGCCTCCAAGAAAAAAAAAAATGAAGGCAATTGAAAACGAGTTAACGGAAAAGTATAAAAGATATACAAAAGGACTTCTTAAGAAATGACTTCCAAAATTGTTGACGTTTTAGCAAAAATATTAGAAGGGCTAAGCAACAATTCTTCTATTGAAGAAGTTAGCAAACGTTTGATTAACAGCAAAAAATATGATGAGAAACTGTTGAGTGCAGCTTTTTCGTTGGTATATGATAAGATTTTATTAAGAACCAGTATCAAAAAGATTGACACTCAGTTTGGTCAGAAAAGTACAAGGTTTTTATCTGAAGATGAAATAAGTTTTATTGGAGTTGAAAATTACAATTATCTTCTTCATCTAATGAATGTTGGTTTGATAGATTCATCTAATCTTGAGGCAATACTTAGTCAAATATCTTTATTTCCGGAATTAAGAGTTACTCGCAAGGAAATCAATTGGATAATACTTTTATCTTTGGTTGATTTTGATAGTGAATTGCTGCCTGGCAGCAGATTTCTTTTATACTCTTCCGATACAGTTAATTAAGGGCAATTAATGGGCAAAGATTTAATACTTGTGGAATCACCTTCCAAAGCGAAGACGATTAATAAATATGTTGGTAAAAGCTACGTTGTTGAAGCAACAATTGGACATATACGCAATCTTCCAAAGACAAAACTTGGCATCGATGTAGAGAATGGGTTTACTCCAACCTTGCTTAATATTCGAGGAAAGGGAGATGTTATAAAAAAAATTCGTTCGCTTGCAGCTAAATCAGATAAGATCTATGTTGCAACAGATCCTGACCGCGAAGGGGAAGCTATCGCACAAGACGTTGTAGATATTCTAGATGTTAAACAGCACGAAAAAATTGAACGTGTTTTGTTTAATGAAATCACAAAGAAAGCGGTAAATGAAGCCTTAAAGAATCCTATAAAGATTGACGACCACCTTGTAATATCTCAACGCGCTCGTAGAGTGATGGATAGAATAATTGGATATAAAGTTAGTCCATTTTTATGGCGAGCAGTTTTAGATTCTTCCGGCGGTTCTTTATCGGCTGGAAGAGTTCAATCGGTTGCATTAAGGTTGATATGCGAAAGGGAAGAGGAAATTGATCGATTCATTCCAACAGAATATTGGTCATTAGTTGCTATCTTCAAAACAGAAAAGGGAGATGAGTTTGCAGCCAAACTATATGAAGTGAGTGGTAAGCAAATTAAACTTCCTCCAAAACCTCAGATGACGCAAGAGGATTGGGATGAATTTTTCAAAACTAATTTTGCTATTTCTACTGGTGAAGTAGCTAATAAAATATTCGAGATTCTAAAGGCTAAGTCCAATTATACAATTAGCGATATTTCTAAGAAGGAAAGCAGAAAAAATCCTTCGCCGCCATTTATTACAAGTTCTCTCCAAGTTGAATCTTCTAGAAAACTTAGAATGCGCCCTCGCCGCACTATGATGCTCGCGCAACAGTTATACGAAG
>JBHEKZ010000343.1:0-9888 GCA_041859025.1 Melioribacteraceae bacterium
TTTAGCGAGGAAAGGCATAGGTTAATTTCCTCAGTTACTTCCGACTACATATTTACTACACGAATTGATAAAGCTGGTAAGCTTGCACACGACTGGATAAGCGGAGCTTTTTCTTCCATGACCGGCTATACATTAGAAGAGTATAAACAAATTGGTGGGTGGCGGGCAGCATTATATCCAGAAGATTATGCAGAAGATGATGCCGCGATGGAGCTTCTTTACCAAAATAAGCAAGCTGTAAGTGAGGTAAGAACAATAAGTAAGGACGGTAAAATTCTTTGGGTTAGAGTTTTTGCTCAACCAATTTGGGATGAAAAGGCTAACAAACTTATCGGTATTTACGGTGCAGTAAAAGATATCACCGAAAGCAAAAATGCAGAAAATGCTCTTAGAGAAAGTGAAATAAGATTTAGAACTATATATAACTCTGTAAGCGATGCTATATTCATACACGATATAAATACCGGGGCAATCTTGGACGTTAATTCCACAATGGAAAAGATGTTCGAACTTACACGCGACGAAGCACTGAAAATCGGGGTTGGCGAAATTAGTTTAGGCGTTACTCCATACACACAAAAAGAAGCTTCAGAATGGATGATGAAAGCGAAAAATGTGGGGCCGCAAACTTTCGAATGGATGGCGAAAACAAGTACCGGTAAGGCTTTCTGGGTAGAAGTTAGTATGGCTAGAGTAAATATTGCTGGGGATGATAGGCTGTTGGTTTCTGTAAGGAACATTTCTGAGCGAAAACATTTTGAAGATCAGCTTCAGATACTTAGAGAAGCAGTTGAACAAAGTCCGGCCTCCATTGTAATAACTGATGCAGAAGGTATTATAGAATATGTGAATGACGGTTTCAGAAGGATTTCGGGTTATTCAACTGATGAACTGGTTGGAAAAACATTAAGAATTCTGAATAACAAAAAAGAAACAGAAATAGACTCTGAAGAAATATGGAAATCATTATACGCCGGAAATGAATGGCGCAGCGAACATTTGAATAAGCGCAAAGACGATTCAGTTTATTGGGAATCGACATTAATATCTTCTGTAAAAGATTCTGATGGTAAGATTCTTCATTTACTTGCTGTTCAAGAAGACATCACGGAAAGAAAAAATATTGAAAGGCAATTAAAAGAGGCAAAAGATAAAGCCGAAATAATGAATCGAGTGAAATCCAACTTCCTTTCCAATATGAGTCACGAACTACGAACTCCACTTGTAGGAATGCTTGGCATCTCAGAACAATTATCCCACGAACTTGAAGGAAAGAAACAAGAACTGATAATGATGCTTAATAAAAGCAGCCTTAGATTATTAGACACATTAAATACTCTGTTAAATTATTCGAAAATTGATTCTGAGAAAGTTGAAACGAGTTTGGCTACGGTTAAAGTTGTTGAGTTTGTTAGAGAGGAAATTAAATTGTTCGAAGTCTTTGCGGGTAAACATGGATTATATATAAAGGAGGATTTCAAATGTGACGAGTTCGCTGCTAAAACTGATAAAGACCTTCTTAAAACCATCATTGATAATCTTCTGAGTAATGCCATTCGTTTTACAGTGGAAGGCGGAGTGATTGTGTCACTTGAAAAATTTAAGACCGAATTTAAGATTTCAATTCAGGATACAGGTATAGGGATACCAGGCGACAAATTGAGCATTATCTTTCAAGAATTTAGACAAGTTAGTGAAGGAAAAGGAAGAAACTTTGAAGGTACCGGACTTGGACTAACTATAGTTAAAAAATATGTTGATGCTTTGAATGGATCTATTACAGTCGAAAGTGAACTTGATAAAGGATCAAAGTTCATTGTAACAATTCCATTGATTGAAATTGAACAAAGTAACTCTATCGCGGGAAATGTTACTGATGTAATAAAGAAAAGAAATTCGGCAGATGAAGTATTTAAAAAATGTAATGTTCTGTTGGTTGAAGATGACGAAATCAATTCGTTCGCAATTTCTCAAATGCTTTCTGAAATTTGCGAAATAACCGAAGCCAGTAATGCAATTGATGCTGTTAAGCGAGCCGAATCCGCAGAATACGACATCATACTTATGGATATTAATTTAAGGAAAGGGAAGAGTGGAGTTGAAGCTACTCAAGAAATTAGAATGATTGATAAGTATAAACATACACCTATTGTCGCGCTAACAGCTTATGCAATGTCTGAAGATCGTGCGGAATTTCTAAATGAGGGATTTACTCATTATCTCTCAAAACCGTTCTCACGGGATCAATTAGTGGAGCTTATCAATCAAATAATATCTGATAAGAAATAATCAATTATTTCATGTCTGGTGAGAAGTAGAGACCGAAAGTAGAGAGTGTGGGATTCAACCTGCTTTCCTTTATCACAATTCTAATTCTTTTGGTTGTTACCACCGGAAACCGAATTAAACGTTTGTATCCTACTGTTGTCGCTTTAGCAAAAGTGTTCCAAGTATTTCCATCCCAATAATCAATATGAAATTTCTCAATCCGTTGTCCTATCAAAATATTTTCTTGGAGCATAGCACAGTTAAATTTCTGATTCTTGTCAAAAGTTAACTCAACAGATGTTTGCAAGTCTTGCTGATCAGCTATCCAGTATGTCTCTAAGTTATCATCAAGAATGTTTTTTAAGGATGAATTTTGTCTAGAATTATGAGTAATCAAAGTTGCTTCTTTTGCGAGGTTAGTTCTGAATGTCTCGTCCAACAGCTTTCTCATACCGTTAAGCGCTTTAATATCATTCTCATGTATTAACCCTCTTTTATCCGGCGGTACGTTCAATAGCAAAACTCCATTCAGACCAACCGAGTTGAAATAAATATCAACAAGCTTCTCGGGGGATTTGACGGTACTGTCGTCTTTGGTATGATAGAACCAACCATTGCGAATAGATACGTCGATTTCTGAGGGATACCAAACTAGAGAGGCTGCGGTAAATATTTTTTCCCGACTGCCTAAGTCCTCATTCATCAAGTCTTTTGGTGTAAAGGCTGAATCTAATTTTTGCTGTTGGGATTCCTTCGCAATATCATATTGATTCATGCTGGCGCCGGGTAATACACTCCATTCTGTTTTCCTCCCGTAACCAGACTCTGTACCAACCCATCGAACATCCGGACCCATTATTGCAATTACAGCATTCGGCTGCAAACTTCTAATTGTTTTATAGTAAGATTGCCAATTGTAGACTTGTTTTTTCCCGTTAGAGCCTTCACCGCATGCGCCGTCAAACCACACTTCAGCAATATCGCCATAGTTTGTAAGTAGTTCAGTTAGCTGCGCGACAAAAAATTTATTGTATTCATCTGTTCCATAAAGCGGTTCATGCATATCCCACGGAGATAAGTAAACTCCAAATTTAATGTCTGCGTTTTTACAAGCTATTGAAAGATCGCGAACTATATCACCTTTACCATTCTGGAATGGAGTATTGGAAATATTGTGTGACGTTAATTTTGTTGGCCAAAGGCAGAATCCATCATGGTGTTTTGTGGTTAGGAGAATCAATTTTACACCAGCTTCCTTCAGAACAGAGACCCATTGATTGGCATCAAATTCGGTGGGATTGAACTTTGTGATATCAAAATCTTTCTTTCCCCATTCAACATCGTAAAAAGTGTTTATTCCAAAATGTATGAAGGCTGTGAATTCCAGCTTCTGCCATTCGTATTGAATTTTTGATGGGACTACATTTGCGGCTTTACTAATAATAGTTTTTTTTGAATCCGTAGAATCTATTAAAACAAAATTTGAAAAGTGGTTATTCCCTTTAGGTTGTGCTTTTAACAGTAAAGTTCCGGTTATTGTACACAATGTGAAAAGTGTAATCGAATATAAAATAGAAAATCTGACACACTTCATTTAGTATTCACTCTAGCTGGTTTGTGGATTCTGACAGTATATAATTATTATCAACAAATTAATTGATAATCACTTTCGCAATTGAACCGCTATCTCCAACAACAAAACAAGTCCCATCAATTTTCGAAATGCCAATACTATTATAACTCTTATTGTTAATTGCCTTCCATGTTTTGCCGTCATCCAAAGAAAAATCACTGCCGGATGTACCGGTAGCAAGAAAATATTTATTAACAGGATTCCAGGCTACACAAGATCTGAATCCTTCCGGTCTGCTGTTGCCCACTGATACCCAACTCAAACCACCATCATCTGTCAATGCACAGTTGCTATCCTTAGCTTTATCACTTTTATAATCTCCGCCAACTGCTACACCAAACAGATCATCTCTAAAACTAATAGAGAATACACCGGAAGAGGGATTGCCGCTTTTCATAGGTACATCAACTGCTCGCCAGTTTTCACCGGCATCTTGAGAAAAGTATATTCGTGCTCTTTCAGCGCCTCCCGAGCCAATCCATACCAAATCTTTTCCGGCAACACAAATAGATGAACCGCTCGCCGCAAAACCACCTTCGTTTTTTAAGGCAGTCGGAATATTGGTTTGTGGATATTCTTTCCAGGTATCCCCACCATCTTTTGTCACTACTATATAGAATCTTCCATCAATTGGATCGCTGAAAGCAATTCCGTTTTTCGAATCCCAGAAAGCCATTCCGTCAAAGAAAATTTTCGGGTCGCGATTCATGTATTTTCTTTTCCACGATTTACCTCCATCAGTAGTTTTGAAGAAGTAAGCCGGAGCGTCTATGCACATGAGGATTGCAGTATTTTTGTCAAACGCTTCAATATCTCTAAAATCTAGTGTTTCAAATCCCTTAACTTTTCCACTTTGCCAAGTCTTCCCTCCATCAAGTGTGCGTAAAAAAGTTCCCTTAGATCCGCTTGCCCAAGCGGTTAATGAATCAACCACAGATATCCCACGCAAAGAAGCATTTGTCGGCGATTTTATTTGTTCAAAATTAAATTCCAGAGTTCTTACTTTTTCTTTTACAATCACGATCGGCTTTTCTTCAGCTTTGGGCTTCTCAATTTCTTTTTGCGATGAACAAGAGTAAAGCAAAAATGCTGCTAATACTAATAAAACTAAATTCTTCATCTATTCTCCAAGCACTGCTTATCTTTTAGTTGAATAATAATGGGGCGAATTTACTAAATAATCACTCTTAATTGGAATAATTACTAGTATGCTTATCATTTATAATAGGAATGCAAAACCGGCATATATACTCTTCTTCGAAAGTTTGTATTTGTTTTGCTGCCTTATACATTCTTAATTTCGCACACATAATTAACTTCTTTATAATTGTGAGACGCTCAAAATGAAACTACTCATCAAATTATTCTCAATTCTTCTTGTACTGTTTTCTTCACCAAATGCGCAGACTAACTGGAAAAAACTATTCAACGAAAAAGATTTATCAAACTGGGAACAGCTAAATGGTAAAGCAAAGTTTACAGTTCAAGATGGCGCTATTGTAGGCGAAACTGTGCTAAATACAGCAAACAGCTTTATTGCTACCAAAGAAAAATTTTCAAACTTTATTCTCGAGTTGGAATTTAAGTGTGAACCAGAAATGAATTCCGGTGTGCAGATAAGAAGTGAAAGCATTTCCGATTATAAAGACGGAAAGGTTCACGGTTATCAAGTTGAAATTGATGCTGCTAAAAGAGCCTGGACCGGCGGAATTTATGATGAAGGAAGACGCGGCTGGCTTTATACTCTTGATGAAAATGAAAAGGGACGTAAAGCTTTTAAGCAAAATGCATGGAACAAAATGCGCGTTGAAGCCATTGGAAATTCAATTAGAACCTGGATTAACGGAATTGCTTGTGCCGATATTATTGATGATATGACACGCGAAGGTTTTATAGCTTTACAAGTTCATAGTATTGGCAACAATAAAGCTGAAGAGGGAAAAAAGATTTATTGGAAAAATATTCACGTTATTACAGAAAATGCTGAAAAATATGCAACAAAGACAAATAGCGCCATTCCTCAATATAATTACGTCCCAAATACTTTATCTGAAAAAGAAAAGAAAGATGGCTGGAAGTTATTATGGGATGGCAAAACGACTGACGGATGGAGGAGCCCTAAATCGGATAAATTTCCTTCCGGCGGCTGGGCGATTGCGGATGGAGTTTTACATACAGTAAAGTCAAATGGATCGGAATCTAGAAACGGCGGAGATATAATAACTACAAGAACATATAAAAACTTTGAATTGTTGGTTGAGTTTTTAGTTACAGAAGGATCGAATAGTGGAATTAAATATTTTGTTGACCCTAACCTAAACAAAGGTGAAGGCTCTGCTATTGGATGCGAGTTTCAAATACTTGACGATGAAAAACATCCCGATGCAAAACTTGGTGTGAAAGGTAACAGAACGGTTGGTTCGTTGTATGATTTAATTCCGGCTGTTAATAAAAGATTTAATGGCGTTGGAGAATGGAATCATGCGCGAATAATTGTTAAAGATAATCATGTTGAACACTGGATGAACGGTTTTAAAGTTGTTGAGTATGAAAGAGGTACGCAAATGTGGCGTGCTTTAGTAGCATATAGTAAATATAAGGATTGGCCGAATTTTGGAGAGTATCCGGAAGGTTATATTCTTCTTCAAGAACATGGCGATGAAGTTTGGTTTCGCAGTGTAAAAATTCGCGAATTATAAAATGGGAGAGCAAGAAATGAATGAATCACGAAGAGATTTTTTGAAAAAAACAGCTCTAGCTACTGCCGGAATTGCCTTTGCGAGCAGTGCTAAAAGCTATGCAAGAATTTTTGGCGCTAACGATAGAATTAATTTTGGAATTATTGGATTGCACGGAAGAGGTTATGCTCATCTGGAAGGCGTAAGAATGAGTGATAACACTTTTGTAACTCACATTTGCGATGTTGATAAGAGAGAACTCGCTAAGTTTGCAAAAGCTACTAAAGAGAAATTTGATACGGATCCTTTGCAGATAGTTGATTTTCGAAAAATACTGGAATCAAAAGATGTGGATGCTATTTCCATTGCTACACCTGAGCACTGGCAAGCGCACATTGCAATTTATGGAATGCAGGCCGGTAAAGATGTTTATGTAGAAAAGCCTAGCAGTCATAATCCTTACGAAGGGGAAATGCTTGTTAAGGCGCAGAAGAAATTTGGTAAAGTAGTTCAATTGGGAAACCAACAAAGGTCTGCTCAGTTCACAATTGATATAATGGAAAAAATTCATCAAGGCTTAATAGGCAAAGCTTATTTTGGAAAAGCCTGGTACAGTAATACCCGCAAATCAATAGGCGTTGGTAAAGTTGTTCCGGTTCCACAAGAACTTGATTGGGATTTATGGCAGGGACCGGCTCCCCGAAGGCCATATAAAGATAATATTCACCCTTACAATTGGCATTGGTTCTGGCATTATGGAACCGGCGAAACATTGAATAATGGAACTCACGAAGTAGATTTGTGCAGATGGGCGCTGCAAGTTGGTCGTCCTAAAAAAATAATATCGGCCGGCGGAAGATATCACTTTAAAGATGATTGGGAATTCTACGATACTATTGAAACCAGTTACGAATTTGAAGACAAAATGATTTCTTGGGAAGGTAAGAGCTGCAATGGTAAGAAAATCCATGGAAGAGACAGAGGAGTTGCAATTCATGGGACCGAAGGAACTGTTGTGATGGATAGAGGCGGTTACGAAGTTTACAGTCTGGATGATAAAAAGATAGATGAATTTAAAGTGGTGAATACAGCCTCGACTCAAGATTTGCAAAGTATAGATAAAATGACAGTTGATCACTTCAAAAATTTTGTTAATGCTGTTCGTAAGAATGAGAAACAGAATTCACCAATTTCAGAGTGCAACAAGTCGGTTGCCATTTTGCAACTTTCAAATATTGCATGGAAGGTTGGCCGGGTTTTAAACCTTGATAATGAAGGGCATATTCTTGGCGATAAAGAAGCCATGAAGCTTTGGCGAAGAGAATATGAGAAAGGCTGGGAGTTGAAGTTTTAGCGGAATGGTGAATGAGCAAAGTCTTCCATAATGCTTTTTACGCAATGGGAACCCGTATGAATGTCGTTCTTCCCCATTCAGACGAGGAGCTTTGCGAACGTCTTTATAGAATGATTAAGCATGAAGTAGAGCGGATCGAAATTAAGCTGAGTTGTTTTCTGCCTCATAGTTTAGTTTCGGAGATAAATAACAAAGCTTATGCAGTAGATGTAAAAGTAGATCCCGAAATGTGGCAAATACTAAAACTTTGTGTGCATTTTAACAAGCTTACATTCGGTGCATTCGACATTACTATGAGAAGACTTGTAGATTTCTACAAACTAAATCCAGACTCGGATGAAACAGATCTGACATCGTGCATGAAAAATATTCAGCTAAATGATGAATTACAGTCCATTCACTTTTTAGATGATAGTACAAAAATTGATTTTGGAGGATTTGGAAAAGGGTATGCTTTGGAGAAGGTACAAAAACTAATTAATGATTCTCCACTTAAAAGTGCATTTATAAGTTTTGGAGAAAGCTCAATTATAACAAAAGGAAATCACCCAAGCGGAAAAGCTTGGCAAGTTGGTGTGAATAACTATAACAATTCCGGTGTTGCTGCATATACTTTTGATTTAGCAGACGATTCGATATCAACCTCGAGTAATTATTTCTTAGATGATTCCGGTCAACTAACATTCAAAGCCAATGTGATCAATCCAATTACCGGCAAGCTCAAAAAAGAAATTGAAACCGTGACTGTGAAAAGTAAGTCTCCTATTGAAGCAGAAATATTTTCCACTGCTTTTTTGAATATGAGCAATGATCAAATCTCTACAATTAAGGAAGAGTATATAGATATCGAAATTGTCCGCATTAATTTCGATAATGCAGAGCCATCTCTAACACATTTATAAGCTATTGTAGCAAGGGAAACATCAGTGGAACAGAAAGAACTATTTGAAATCAACAGAAGAGAATTTCTTAAAAAAATTTCCATAGCAGCTGGATCTTCAATTGCATTAGCGTCAGTGCCTTGGCTTAAGGTATTTGGGGAAGAGAAGGTTGGCAATACGGTAAGTGATAAAGTTCGCCTAGGTTTTATTGGAATCGGTGACCGGGGAAGTGCCTTGCTTAAAAACGTTCAGGCATTTGAAGAGTTGTTAAATGTTGAGATTGCTGCTATTTGTGATGACTATGAACCAAACTATCAGCGCGCAATTAAATTCACAAATGGAAAAGCAAAAGCTTTTTACGATTATCGTCAACTCTTGGACTTAAAAGATATTGATGGAGTTGTAATCGCTACACCTTTACATGAACATGCTCACATCACGGTTGATTCTTTAAACTCCGGAAAGCATGTTTTTTGTGAAAAGGCGATGGCTAGAAATCTTGATGACACAAAGTTAATGTATGATACTCATCTAAAAACAAAGCGTATACTGCAAATTGGTCATCAACGAATGTTTAGTCCAGTGTATCTTGAATCCTTAAAACGAATTCACAACGGAGATATTGGACAAATATCACAGATTAGAGCAAACTGGCACCGCGCAATGAATTGGCGAAGACCGGTCCCAAGGCCTGAACTCGAAAGAAAAATTAATTGGCGCTTGTATGAAGAATATTCTGCCGGTCTCTTTACAGAGCTGCTTTCACATCAAATCCAAGTAGCTAATTGGATAAATAAATCAACACCAGTTTCAGTGTTTTGCAACGGCAGCATAAATTTCTGGAAAGATGGCAGAGAGGTGTACGATAATATTGCTTGCATATATGATTATGCTGATGGCTCGAACTTCATTTATGATTCGCAAAACTGTAACAAACATTATGGTTGTGAAGAACAAGTTATAGGCAGTAAAGGCACAATGGAATTGGAAATCAATAAAGTATATTCGTCAGAACCACCGGCGCCTCCCGCTATTTTGCATCTGATAAATGATATTGAAAAAGATATTTTCGAC
>JBHEKZ010000394.1:0-3349 GCA_041859025.1 Melioribacteraceae bacterium
TCTAACGCGATCAAGTTTACCAAACCGGACGGAACAATTGTTATTGCCGCAAAGGTTAACATCGAGAAGAAGCAGGTTGAGTTTGGTGTAAAAGATGATGGAATTGGAATACGCACTGAAGATATTGACAAACTGTTTAAGATTGACACTAAGTTCACAACAAGCGGAACCGCCGGAGAAAAGGGAAGCGGACTTGGATTGTCACTCGTTCATGATATAATACGCAAACACGGGGGTGATATCTGGGTTAACAGCGAAATTGGAAAAGGGACTCAGTTCATTTTTTCAATACCGGTTGCTTCTTCCTATTTGTTAATTGTTGATGATATGAAAACAGATAGATTGCTTTACACTAAATTGCTGAAGAGTCTGGTTCCAAATTACAGCGTCCTGGAAGCTGAAAATGGAAAAGTTGCTCTGGATGTAATAAAACAATCTTTACCTGCACTTGTAATAACAGATCATAATATGCCTGTTATGAGTGGTTACGATTTTGTTAAGCAGTTAAGTATAACTTCTCTTAAGTATAAACCACCCGTTATAGTACTAAGCGGCGATGTTAATAAAACAATAGAAGCAGAATATAAAGCCTTAGGAGTTGAATACATTTTCGCTAAGCCGGTAAACCTGAGTAATTTCAAAAATGCAATTGAAAGGTCTTTAAGAAAAGCGATCTTTAACTAAAACTCTAGTTAATTCCTGTATCAAGAATTCCGAAGTTCTTCCAATCCTTAAAATCAAAATGCCACCATTCGGTTTCCAGTGGAAGAAAACCAAATTGAATCAACGTTTCTCTAAGCAGTTTTCTGTTTGCGTATGCTTTCTCAGAGACATCTTTATTTGCAAAGGAAGCTCGTTCTGTGAAGTCATCGTAAGGAGTTCCCATGTCGAGTTCATTCCCATCAGCATCAATTAAGGTAATATCAACAGCCGCGCCCCGGTTATGACGGGAGCCTTTTGCCGGATCGGCAACGTAACGGTCATCCGGCATAATTTGCCACATTATTTTCTGTACAAAGAGAGGACGAAAACCATCAAAAATTTTGATGCTGAGATTGTGGTTGTTTTTCAAGAAATCATTTGCTTGCGCTAAATGTTCAGCGGTAATTTTTCTTAGAAACACTTTTGCTGTTGGATAGAGAACTTGTTTTGTAAAATTGTTTGCGGTTGCGTAGCGGACATCTTGCACTATAGTGGAATCAATTGAAGTCAAAGCCACAATAGAAGTATCGGTCTGAGCATAAGCATTTATGCAGAATGCAAGCAAAATTAGAAATTGAAACTTATTCATAATTAATCTCATTTAAGTTTCAGTACTGCACCGGTAACAGGCTCTAAGTTAAATTTGCCTCCCGTTACATAACGAGTTGTTGTCCCGGCAATGTCTTTATCAACAAGAACATCCCAAACGCCGTCGGGTAAAGGAAATTCCAGCGATTGATGCTGATCGGCATTAAATAGAACGATGAATGTGTCTTCGTCGCTGTTAATTACATAGCCTAATCCAAATTTGCTGATCGGATGTTCATAGAAAGTAATATCTTCATAATCAGCATGACGGAATGAAGCATATTTTTTTCTTAGTCCTATTAAGCCCTTGTAGTAATCGAGTAAGTCTTTATTAATCTCGGCATGTTTGAAGTTAAGATAATTTGTTTCGTTGTCTTTATCGTAACTATTGTGATCGATTCTTCCTTTATTAGTATCCTTGGCTGCAACATTGTGAGGAATAACTTTCGAGCGGGCAAATTCTTGTCCGCTGTTAATCATTGTCATTCCTTGCGAAGTGAGCAAGAAGAGAGCTGCAAGTTTGTTAGTCTTTAATTGTAGCGGAGTAAGCTTCACATTTTTATCAACATCCTTAATCACTTTGTGGGGGTCAACCTCTTTCAAGCCGATGCGGATAAAATCTCCCAGTGTATATCCATCATGGGATTCGAGATAATTAACCGAATGCTCTTTCTGAACAAAAAGTCCGAGCGAATCGCGCATCAATGTTCCGTTAACATAACTTTTTATTCTTTGTGGTGAATTATTTCCATACCAGTGACCGAAAATCCAACCTAGACCGTTGTTAGGATTTTCTCCTTTAATTCCGTTTCTGATTTGATCATTCCACGCGCCCCAATTTCTGCGTGAGAACCCGTTTGGATCGTATCCGCCGCCCCAAGGTTCGCAAACGATAACAACTTTTGGATTTACCTTTCTAAGCTCGGTTGAAATTTCTTCAACTGTTTTCCAATCAATAAGTTTTCCGAGATCAAAGCGGAAGCCGTCAACATGATATTCTTTCATCCAGTAAATCAAGCTTTCTATTATAAGCCGGCGCACCATCGGGCGTTCTGTTTTCAGATCGTTTCCGCAGTAACTTTCAGCTATGTAATTTCCTTTTTCATCCAAGCGGAAGTAGTATTCTTTATCAATCTGTTTAAGGTTGCCTACTTCATATTCGGAGAGGTGATTGTAAACCACATCCATTACAACACCAATTCCTGATTTGTGGAATGCCTTAACCATGTCCTTAAAGTCAGTTATTTGCTTTCCGGTTGTTCCCATCCACTTGTTCCATTTCAGCGATTTCCAATCTTCACTGTAATATGATGCCGGCGCAAAGAAAGCACCGGTCATATATCCCCAGTGATTTCTTTCGTAGGGATTCCATGTGTTAAATTTTCCGGCAAGCGAATCTCTGTAAGGAAGTTCGCAGTAACCAAAATCTTGCGCCGGCAGCAGTTCAACTGTATTTACACCAAGATTTTTAATGTATTCCAATCCGCCTTTTATTCCTTTTTCAATCAAACCCTGGTAAGTCCCCGGTTTCCTTGCGCCGCTTGATTTGTGAGCCGATAAATCTCTTATATGCATTTCATATACGATTAAATCCCGCCAGTCGCGATGAATCCAATGATCACTTTCCCAATCATAATTATCTTCTCTTACTACAATAGATTTTCTCGGATTCATGAATGTTGTATAAGTTGCAACTGCTTTGGAATATGGATCAACACAAACCGGAATATTCGGATTTGTAAAGTCATCTCCCTTGTGATAAACTTTGTAGCCGTAGAATTTGCCGTAGAGTTCTCCATCAACTTTTAATTCCCAAACACCCTGCTCATCACGAATCATGTAATATTCTTTTGATTTCTTGTCTGCGGCTTTTTCGAAAACACAAAGCTTTACAAGTGTAGCCGAGGGCGCAAACAAACGGAAGATAGTTTTGTCACCCTCAACGAATGAACCAAGTTTTTTATCTGAGTAAAACTTATCAAGTTCTTTATAGTGCTGCCAAAACTCTGTTGTGTCCGTATAGGACTTAAATAAATAAGTGTGGCGTAAATTCAAACTA
>JBHEKZ010000153.1:0-3707 GCA_041859025.1 Melioribacteraceae bacterium
GTATTTAGGCTTACTGCGTTTATAAGATTAAACATAAGAACAGTATCAATCATTGATACCTCATCTACTACAAGTAAATCTGTTTCAAGCGGATTGTCTTCATCAAACAAGAACAGATGATCTTGCGGATTATACTCGAGCAGACGATGTATAGTCTTGGCTTCCATTCCAATAACTTCACTCATCCGTTTAGCAGCTCTGCCCGTTGGAGCTGCGAGCATTATTTTCTTTTCGAGCTGCTTGTAGGAATCAATTATTCCTTTGAGTGCAGTTGTTTTTCCGGTTCCCGGTCCGCCGGTTAAAATCAAAACTTTGTTTTTAATTGAGTTGCGGATTGCTTCAAGTTGCTCTTCGGAATAGCCCGTATTTAGTCTGATAGAATTTAATTGCTTCTCGTCAAACTTATTTGGAATTGAGCAGAGGGTTTTTAACTTGGATTCTATTGTACGTTCAGCTTCATAAAGAAACGAGAGATAAACATTATCATCAACAATATTTATTAGGTGCTGTTCTTCCATTTCCCGGAATAGAAGTAATGAATCGGATAAGTCCACATTCAGAATATCAAAACATTTTTTTAAGAGCTCATTCATCGGTAAAAAAACATGTCCTTCGCTCGAAGCATCATTCAGCACATAAATTACTCCGGCTTTAATTCTTTTGGGATGATCTTCCGTAAACCCAACGCTCTTGCCGATTTTATCGGCAGTTTTAAATCCTATTCCAATTACATCGTAGGTTAGCTGATAAGGATTATCCTGCACTATCTTAACAGAGCTGGCTCCGTAAGTGCGATAAATTTTTAACGCGTAAGAAGGTGAGATATCGAAGGACTGAAGGAAGAGCATAATTTCTTTTATGGCCTTTTGTTCATCCCAGCTTTTCTTGATCAGTTCCAGTTTCTTCGAGCCGATTCCTTCAACTTCAAGAAGTCGTGTAATGTCATTATCCAGAATATCAAGAGTTTCTTCTTGGAAAAGATCTACAATTTTCTCCGCTGTAGCCGGCCCAACACCTTTTATTAGTCCGGAGCTAAGATATTTAGTTATTCCGCTTGTTGTTGATGGATAAACAATTGTGAAGGAATCAATTCTAAACTGCTCTCCATATTTCGGATGAGTTACAAATTCTCCTTCAAGATTGAGTTTTTCACCGACTTTAACATTTGGAAGAATACCAACTGCTTTTAAGCCGCCAGAGAAAGAGGTAATACAGTAACCGGTTACTTCATTTTTATATAAAAATCCTTCAAGAATGGCTTCTATTTTTTGCATTGTATTTTCGAATTCATCTTAGAAATGTAATATTCATAATGTTACTGATTGAATAAGGTTAATTTTTGATCAAAGCCAAATAACAAATCCTTGCAAATTGTTCAGTCGGAAGTAGTTAGTTATTAACTCCTTCGATTAGTACATCTTTTCTTCTACTTTCCGGCGTTACCTTAAGCAAGCTAAACTTACCGTCAGAAAATATTCCTTCAACAACCGTATTCTGCGGGGCATGAAGCTTAAAGTTCACATCCCATTCTTTGGGCCAGGCCGGCAATAAATAAATCTTATTCCCATCCGATTGAATAATCATTGTCTGTAGAGTTTTCATTAACACACCGCCATGAGTTTGATCAGGAGTCCAATCATAGTTTGGTCCCCAGAAAGCGGGGAATCTTGATTCTTTGTTTTTGTTTTTAGCTCTAGCGGTAATGTATTGTTTCGCCGAATCACCAAGTCCAAGGTATGTCATGAAAATAGCATCATGCTTCCAGCCTGAGTTTCCTCGTTCATCGCGGTAAATGAGTGCGTTGTAAGCCAAGTTGTAATTTGGTTTTTGTTTAGTAAACAGACGGAAAGGGAACACACTATACAATTCCGGATTTTCAATATTTTGTTTGTTAGCAAATTTTTCTGCGGCAGCAAGCATCCGGGTTCCCTTATAAACTCTTGTTGGAATCTCGGGCAATTTGTTCCTAAGTTTTTTTAGAAAATCTGAGTACTCTTTATTCAATTTATTAGTTGAAAGAAGTCTCTCTGTTAAAGAATATAAACCAGATATTTCAGGCATTGGATTGGTACATTCCCACCAAGTCTCCAGTGCTTGAGATGGGTGCATAAACAGCTTTCCTTTATCATCCAAAGCATAATGCTGATCAAAAAATGTTAAAATCTTTCGAGCAGTAGGCAACAGAGATTTATTAAAAAACTTTTGATCATTTGTGTGTTCGAAGTAATCAAGCATCAGGTAAACGAGCTCAAGCCCGGAAACCCATTCCCATTTGTGCCAGCGGCTTTCTTGTAGTTTGTCTGTACGTTGATCAAACGGTGTCCAACCGTAGCTTTCAGTAAATACATCACCCCAGAAATAAATGCACTCGGGAATGTATGCCCCTTCATGATCGAAATACTTCTTTGTTCTGAATTCAAATAAAGGCATCAATTCTTCTGCATACATTTTAAATAATGGTTTGATCAGATCAGTATCAGCGGCAGTCATCATTGTGTAATAAGGGAGTCTGGTGTTTTGCCACCAATAGCCTGGTCCCCATCTTCTATAATCAGCGTTGCCCGGTTTGTTCTCGAATGGAACTGTAAAAATTGATCCGTTAAATTTTATTGGGAACGCACCTCTTCCAGCGCACGCATTTAAGTAACGCTGTAATGCGTAAGTTTGGCTAACAATGAAAGCATCTTCATTTGCAGTATTATCTGGATTGTTGGGAGTAATTTCAATCCAACTTCTTTCCCAGAATTTATTCCACCAATTTTTATGCTTTTCCCATTTGGATGTAAAACTTGTCTTTTCTAAGGTCTGAATCATTGCTTGGATTCTTGATTTCCATTTATTTGCTGAAGCCGGATGTTCTGTTAAAACATAAATATCGAATCTATGGTCCTGCGATTTTTTAGATTCAATATGAGTATCGTCAATTATCCTACTTTTTGTTGCTTTGATTATTGCTCCGAATGTTCGATTCAATAGAGGGTCCACTTTTGCGATTTTGTCCATCCCTTGTAGTTTTGCGGTAATATCCGGACCTACGGATTTGCGATTATTGTGGTACCAACCTATTTGATCTCTCTGATTATGGAGGATAGAATCAGCTTCAACAAATGTAGGTTCGTGCTGTTTGTTTTCTTTTGACCAATCATACATTATGTCACTAATCTCAATAGATGGAAGTTCTTCTTTTGACATTCTCCATAATTCAGGTGTGGCAACAGCTGTTACTTTTTGACTGCTTTTGATCTGACAATGAATGATGGGATTATTTGCGTCAATCCAAAGGTGAATCTCAGTGGATTTTCCCCCTTCTTCAAAATTAATATTAACTGTAGATGTTGATAGATCTAATGTTTGCCTAAAATTCACAAGTGGATATTTCGGTTTGGGAGAGATAGAAATTTTCACTTTGCCTATTTTAACTAACCGACCGTTGTCGTCCCAGCTATCTGTTTTACTTATATAAAAGAATAAGTCCCCATATTCATCAACCCACGTATTAATTCCAATGTCTCCGTTACCAAGTGGCATTGATCCATTAAAGTTATTACTTGGTGTAGTCCAGCTAACATTATACTTTTCAACGTTTCCATATTTCTGAGCGGAGATTGAAAACGAGAAGAAAAAGAGGATAGCTAGTGAGAATTTGCCAAGAGGCAATCCGTTTTTCATATTAATTCTTTTTGATTAGCTAACATTAAAGTTACGGC
>JBHEKZ010000511.1:0-11155 GCA_041859025.1 Melioribacteraceae bacterium
AAACTTTTTAGATCGGTTTGATAAAAATGTGCTTTTCGAAATTCACGCCCGCCCGGTAATTACAGATGGCGTGGTAAGCGGTATGTTGAGCATTGGCCGAAACATCACAAGAAGAAAAACAGATGAAAGAAAATTCAAAGAGCTTAATACTAAGTTAATAGAAGCTAATAGAATTATTTCAATTGAACGTGAGCGAGCAAGGCATAAAATTACTGTACTAGAAGAATTAAATAAACTTAAAAGTGAATTTATTTCTAACGTTTCTCACGAATTGCGTACACCGCTGGCGTCTATTGTGGGTTTTGCCGAAACTATTTATTACGACTTGGATATTTCGAAAGACAGCCTCAAAGAATTCAGCAATATTATTCTAACCGAAGGAAGAAGACTTGCTAAACTTATAAATGATTTGCTCGATTTTTCAAAATTGGAATCTGGAGAAGACGAACTTCGTTTTGAAAGCGTTGATATTGTGGATGTGTTAGAAAAAACCTTACTGGGTTTTGAGTCGAGTGTTAAGGATAAGAATCTAACGCTTACAAAGGAATTTCCGGAATCGCCGTTGATTGTTAATGCCGACCGTGAACGATTAAAGAAAGTTTTTTCAAACATAATTTCTAACGCAGTAAAATTTACGAACTCTGGCGGAAGGATTTCGGTTTTTGTTCATGATTATGGAAAAGAAATTGAAGTTGCTGTTACTGATACTGGAATTGGAATTCCGGAAAGAGAAATGCCGAGTTTATTTCAGAAATTTGGAAAGGTAATCCGGCCGGGTGCTCAAATTACAGGTGCCGGTTTTGGATTAGTAAGCGCAAAACAAATAATCGATTTGCATAAAGGTTTTATTAAAGTACGTTCCGAAGAAAACAAGGGAACTACATTCATTATCCGTTTGCCAAAATAATATCAGCCGAGAAAAAATGGAAAAACAAATTTTCATTGTTGACGATGAGGAGTCTATCCTTAAAATGCTCTCACACTGGGTTAAAAACCAATGGGGATATAATGTTAAAACGTTTACAAATGGATCCGATGCAATTAACGCTCTGTCTGAAAATCCCGATTTAATTCTTCTCGATATTATGCTTCCCGACATCAATGGAAACGAAGTACTCGGAAAGATTAAACAGCGTAATCCAAATTTGCCGGTAATAATGCTTTCCGCTCAGGGGAGTGTTGAAGTTGCTCTTGAATCTGTTCGTCTTGGCGCTTTCGATTATTTTCCAAAACCGGTTGATAAAAACAGATTAGAGCCGGCAATAAGAAACGCTATAAAGAATTTTGATTTGGAAAGAGAAGTAGAAAACCTAAAAGAAAATCTTCAAAGAGAATTCAGCTTCGAGAATATTATTTCGGCCGATAAAAAAATGCAAGAAGCTTTTAGAATGATTTCAAAAGTTCTTGATAATGATATTACTGTTTTAATAACTGGCGAAAGCGGAACCGGTAAAGAATTGGTAGCCCGAGCAATTCATTATAACGGAAGAAGAAAATCTGCACAGTTTGTTGTTGTTAATTGTGCCTCAATTCCAAGAGAGCTTCTTGAAAGCGAGTTGTTCGGACACGAAAAAGGATCCTTTACCGGTGCTCATCAGAGAAAAATTGGAAAGTTTGAACTAGCAAAAGGCGGCACGATTTTCCTTGACGAAATTGGCGAAATGGAAATGTCACTTCAAGCAAAAATTCTTAGAGTAATTCAGCTTAAAGAGTTTGAACGTGTTGGCGGTAACGAAGTGCTAAAAACAGATGTGCGAATTATCTCGGCGACAAACAGAGATTTAAAAAACGCAGTTGATAACAAACAATTCCGCGAGGATTTGTATTACAGATTGAGTTCGTTTCCAATTCACATTCCACCACTTAGAGAACGAAAGGCGGATATTGTTGTTCTGATCAATCACTTTATTAAGGTGTTTAATGAAAAACTTGGAAAAAATATTAAAGGTGTAACTAAAACCGCACTTAAATATTTATATGATTATGATTGGCCTGGAAATATTCGTGAATTAGAAAATATGCTTGAACGCTGTATTATTCTCACTGAAGAGGAATCAATTGATATAGACATTCTCCCTCAATCAATAACTCATCAAAATAATGTTTTAAATATTAGTGGAAACGGAGTTTTGTTTGGTGACGATTCTCCGGTAATTCCCTTTGAAAAATTAAAAGAAGAAGCCATTCGCCATTCACTAAAAATTACCGGCGGAAATATTGTTGAGGCCGCCCGCAAACTGAGAATTGGAAGGGCAACTTTATACAGATTGATGGAAAAATATAAAATCGAATCAGCAAAAAATTAATTCATCATTTGCGATATAAATAGTGGAAAATTGAAGATGGGAATAATTGAAGAAGTAATTGATGATGTTGTTGTAGAAATTATAAATATCGAACGAGCCACAATAAGAGAAGCAGAATATCTTAAAGAAAAGCTTACTCCAAAGATAAATGCCGGCTATGTAAAGGTAATCGTCGATCTCTCTTCGGTTGAATTTCTTGATTCCACATTCCTCGGCGTTATAGTAGGGACACTTAAAAAGGTTGTTAAACAAGGCGGTGACTTAAAACTTGTTGGATTTAGACCCCCGGTTCGCTCGATGTTCGAACTGACAAGACTATTCCGGGTCTTCGAAACATATCCGGAATTACAAGACGCAATTAAAAGTTTTCACAAATAAAAATTAGAGAGCTTGCTCTCAAGAAAATTATTGGAGATTTAAGTGGCGGATGGTAAAACAGCAAATAGAATTCTTCTTGTTGAAGATGAATTCAACATTGCGAAACTTTTTCATTACAATCTTACAAAAGCCGGATACGAAGTTACAATTGGCACAAATGGGAACGAGGGTTACGAACTGGCGGAAAAACTTCTTCCCGATTTAATAATAAGTGATGTAATGATGCCGGAAGTAGATGGATTTGAATTTCGGAAAAAATTGCTCACAAATGAAGAACTTAAAAAAATTCCATTCGTTTTTCTTACCGCAAAGGGAGAAGAAGACGATATCCTTCAAGGCTATGATTTGGAAATAGAAGACTATATAATCAAAACTTCTAGTCCAAAAGTTGTAATTGCAAAAGTTTCGGCAATACTTAAAACAATAGAAAAAGAGAGATCCAAGGTTGTTGACGAAGTTCAAAAAGCTGCCGACACCATGGGCGTTAAAGTGGTGCCGGATGAATTTCCCAAATTTGAAGGATTTGAAATTTCGCATTGGCATTTACCGCACAAAAATGTTCCCGGTGGAGATTTCATCGATTATATTAAAATAGATGATGATAATATGGTTATTGTACTTGGCGATACAATGGGAAAAAGATGGGGCGCTTGGTACTTTGCGGTAGCCTATGCTGGTTACGTAAGAAGTGCAACTCGTTTTGTACTGGAGTCTGCTAAAGAATACAAACCGAGTGACATTTTGAATAAAGTGAACGAATCCGTTTTTAAGGATGAGAGGATTTCGGAAGTGTTTATAACACTTTCTATCATCATTATAGATAAAAAAAACAAAATACTTAAGTATTCTGGCGCTGGTGATTTGCCATTATTCTATAAATCGAACACCGACGTTCAAAATTTTGTGTCTAAAGGGCTTTTGCTCGGATTCAGTCTCACAGGAGAATATGAAGATCATGAGCTGAAGTTGGAAAGTGGCAACGAATTATTCTTGGTTACAGATGGAATTACCGAGGCAAGAAATGCAACCGGTGAAATGTACAGAGAAGAAGGGCTCGTAGAATTTCTGAGTAAAGTTAGTCAAGAAGAAGATACACTAGCGCAAATTAAAAAAGAATTAACGGCGTATACGGGCGGCGAGTTTGATGACGACGTTAGTGTTATCAAAATAAAAGTATTGTAAAAAGTTATATCAACATCTTTAATCGGACTTTGAGTTCCAGTTAACGCATTTTTTTCGAGATTTATAGTCGCAAAATTCAAAATATGTAAGGAGAAAAATTTTTCTTTAAAGTGCGAAAACGATTCGTTTTAGCACTTTTCTGTTTTTAAAGCATGATTTATATCTGCTAAATTTTGTCTCCTCTACATGAAATGCCTAAATTTGCCCAGTCGATATTCGATAGTTCATTTATATCATTGTGAAAATTAAAATCCTAACATATTGTCTTGGGTTGCTTTTAGTTGGCTTAGCGCTCGCTAACCCGGTAACAGTTCATTCAAAGGATAGTTCTTCTAACCAAGTCTTGGTAAAGGTTTTGTTTGCCGAAAAGAATTATTTAACTGTTGACCATGCAAATACCAGTTATACAAAAAACCACACTCCAGTAACGTCGTTTTACAGTTCGTTACAAACAAATTCATTTTTACTAGATTTTCAAATTGAGCATCGAATTGCTCATTATGAGAATAAATTCCGAACCGACAAGAGGTTCACGACTTACTTAAAGATTTAGCACTACCTGTAAGTCGGATCTCCTAATTCTCCTTTGCTCCAAGTTATGTTTAACTAATTAAGAGGTTTTTTTGCGTTACATAAAAATATTAACAATTATAAGTCTGTTGGTGGTCTCGGTTGGACTGATCAGTCTCGGCGACACTTCGGCAAGCGATAATCGGGGTATGCCTAAAGTAAGCATCAGCAAAGATGCAGAGCCGAACTTAATACCAATAGAATATAATGAAATTGGCGTAATGACTGCTTCTTGGTATGGTCCACGTTTTCATGGAAAGACTACTGCCAACGGAGAAATATATAATCAGATGGCATTAACAGCTGCTCATAAATCGTTCCCCTTTGGCACTCTGTTACAAATTACTAATCTGCGCAATGGTAAATCAGCGATAGTTAGAATAAACGACAGAGGTCCATATGTAGACGGGCGCGATCTTGACCTTTCAAAAGGAACGGCTAAGTCGCTGGGTATTTTACATAAAGGGGTAGTACGTGTTAAAGTTAAGGAAATAGTAATTGATTCCGAAAATCTCCCAGTGAGCACGTTAAATTAAATATAACCCCGGTCTACTCCGGGGTTTCTTATTTAGAATCGTAATTATCAACCTAACTGGCAACACAAAAAGATATTTTGCAATAAAACACTTAGAAAGAATCGCAAAATATTTTATCTTCAAAATAAAAAGCAGAGCAATATGACAGTAATATTTTCGAAGGCATGCGAATTGGGGCTTCAAGCGGTACTTTTTCTTTCCACTAAGGGAGATATGGTATTTAATGCAACAGAAGTTTCTACTGAACTAAAGGTGCCAAAAGAATTTGTATCCAAAGTATTGCAGATTCTAACTGCTAGTGGAATCGTCGGTTCTCGAAAAGGAAAGAAGGGTGGATTTTACTTAGCCAAAAAACCGGTGGAGATAAAATTAATTGATATAGTTGAAGCAATTGACGGATTAGATCTTTTCAAAACTTGTGTGCTTGGTTTTCCCGGCTGTTCGCACGAAACTCCATGTCCGGTTCATGATAAATGGGGCAAACTGCGTGAAGAAGCGTATAAAATGCTTAGCGAAGAAACTCTGGAAGATTTAATGGAGAAAACAAAAAACAAGCTCAAGCTATTATAATCGTTTTACTGCATGGATATATAAATCTTTCGAAGTAGAAATGTTAAATTTTGCCCCATCAAGATCGGACCAAAATTTTAGTTCTCTAAAACCAACCGAATCAAATGTCTTAGCAAGTAAATCTTTTTTATAACCAAACACTCTGGTTGTAATTAGTTCGTATTGTTGGGGATTGTTCTTGGAAAATTTTAAGATGTTAAAATTTATCTGACCGCTAATAAAATCATAGAATCGTACATAGTACTTATCTTCATCCGGTTTAATGTTCACAATTCTTTCTTGCTGGTCTGCAATCAAACTATAGTTGAGAATATGAATTAAACAGGTCCCGCCATCTACAAGTAGATCAAAGAGTCGCTGAATAGTGGAATAGATAGTTGTTCCTTCAACATTGGCAAACGTATTACCAAGAGAAATAACATAATCAAATTTTGAGTCATACTTTAGGGGAACTGCGGCGATTGTACTTTTGTAGAATAACAAATTTTGCGAATATTTTTCGGAGTTTGTTTTAGCTATCTCAAGCATTTTTGACGATGGATCTACACTAAGAACAGAATGCCCATTCATTGCAAGCGCAATTGAATCAACGCCGGTTCCGCAGCCAAGATCGGCTGCGGAACCCGGATTCGGAAATAATTTACTAAATGCCATCTTTCGGATTAAAAGATTTTTTTCAAAACTTATCATCTGATCATAGAAACAGGAAGCGGCATCGTAAAAATTTTTGTTATCCATACTTATAACTCAACCCTTTGCAAAATTTCACCTTGAACACCAATTACAATAACTGTAATTGGCACTTCTCGATTTGCATGCTCGACTGCTTGCTTCGCCATTTGGGCTAACCCACTGCAACACGGTACTTGCATAATAACAACTGTTATTGAGTTAATATTAGCGTCATTAATCATCGAGACTAATTTATCAAGATATACTTGCTTGTTGCTGTCGAGTTTTGGGCATGCAATTGCAACAGACTTTCCTTTCATAAAATCTTTGTGGAAATCTCCGTAAGAAAACGCACAGCAGTCTGCAGCTAAAAGTAAATCAGAATTTCTATAATAAGCCGCAATTGGAGAAACCAGATGCATTTGAATTGGCCACTGGGTTAAATGAGACTGTCTTTGACCATCTTCTTCAACTTCATCACTTTCGAAACTTTGGGCTTGCGAACCTGAACAACCACACGAAGAATGTTTTTCTTCTGGAATTTCTGCAAGGACCGGAATCGCAATTCCATGATCATTTAAATAATCTATTGCCTGTGTTAGAAATTCGAACTCTTTATGATCTCGCATATGCTTTAGATGAGCCTTGATAACATTAGGGCCGCCTTTTACAATATAGTCCATAACTTTTCTTTCATCGTACGGTTCGGCTTCACGCTCAACAATTGTAAGTGCGCCAGTTGGGCAATGTCCAAGACAAGCGCCAAGTCCATCGCAAAAAAGATCGCTGATCAATCTTGCCTTTCCATCAATAATTTGCAGCGCTCCCTCATGACATTCCGGTACACACGCGCCGCATCCATCACATTTTTCCTCTTCAATTTGGATGATTTTTCTAAGCATTAATTGGTTCCTTTATAAAAAGAATTTTTATTCTGATTAAACTTATTCATTCTTTTAGAAAATAGCAAAGAAAAAATATTATCAGATAATTTTTTCTGGTTGACAAAAACAAAAATGCTTAGTAAGTTTTAATCAGAAATATTTATCCGATTTATAAAAGAAAGAATATTTATGGAAAAGAAGGCTAAAATAGTTAAGAATCAAGATAGACCGATTCAGAAAATTCGTTTTATTGTGCAGGTTTCGTTTGCGTTGCTTTGCATCTGGATAGGAATAGAGTTTTCGCAATTTATAAACTATTTGGAATCTAATGGTGCTTCAGAATTTAGCGCCAGACCTCCTGGAGTTGAGGGCTTTCTTCCAATCAGTGCGATGATGAGTGTTTACTACTTTTTTATTAGCGGTAACATTCATCCGATACATCCAGCTGGCTTTTTTATCTTTCTAGCTATTGTCGGTATGTCGTTCACATTTGGAAAATCATTTTGCAGCTGGATGTGTCCGGTTGGATTTCTCTCGGAACTTGTAGGTGATTTCGGAGAGCGTATTCATAAAAAAATATTCAAAAGAAGAATTAAAATCTGGAAATACTTGGATTACATTCTTAGGTCAGTAAAATACTTACTGTTACTCTTCTTTGCATTTTCAATCTTTTCGATGAGCAGTTTAGCATTGGAATATTTTCTTGGAGGAGAGTACAATATTATGTCTGATGTAAAGATGTGGTATTTCTTTGCAGAGATTTCACGGTTCTCTTTAATTGTGATTGGAATACTTTTCATGCTATCAATAGTATATAGAAATTTCTGGTGCAGATATTTATGTCCGTATGGCGCTTTGCTTGGAATTACAAGTTTACTTAGTCCAACAAAAATAAAGCGTAATCCTGTCAGCTGTATTGATTGCGGATTGTGTGCAAAAGCTTGTCCTTCTTTTATCAAAGTGGATAAAGTAATTACCGTGCGTTCAGATGAATGTACTAGTTGCTTAAACTGCGTTGATGTTTGTCCGGTCAAAGACACACTTGAATTAAAAGTAGTTGGAACTGAAAAGAAGATTAATAAAAAAATAGTTGCCTTTGGAGTTATACTTTTGTTTGTTGCAATAACCGGTTTAGGAATTCTAAGCGGAAATTGGCAAAACAACGTTCCTAAAGAAGTTTACATTGAACTGCACAAGAGCGTAAATTCTATAGGACACCCGACAAGTTCTTCGGATATTGAAAAACTGAATAAAGAATCAGAGCAAGGAGCGGTAAATGGTACAAAACCAATCCAGTAAAACTCATATTCTGAAAAAATTATTTTTAAGGCTCGTCCCGCCAGACAAATGGAAAATGCCAGTAATAGTTACGATGGGAATTTTTGTCGGACTTGGGCTCTATGTCATTTATATTTCTAATGCAGTGTCATATCTATCAGATGATCCGAAGACTTGTGTTAATTGCCACGTAATGTATCCACAATATGCAACTTGGGAAAGAGGCAGCCACGGAAGAGTAGCAACCTGCAATGATTGTCATGTTCCACAAAACAATTTTGTTAGTAAATATTTGTTTAAAGCTAGTGACGGTTTACGACACGCAACTTATTTTACAATGAGGTGGGAACCGCAAGTAATTCAGATTAAAGAAGCGGGGAAAAATGCAGTTCAAGAAAACTGCATCCGGTGTCATACAAATTTAGTTCACCCGATAGGCCTCCGTGCAATAAATAATAAAAATGTACAGGACCAAACAGAAAAATATTGCTGGGATTGTCATCGCGAAACTCCGCACGGAAGGGTTCATAGTTTGTCATCAACACCGTATGCGAACGTCCCACAACTAAAGCCCGTTGTTCCGGAGTGGCTTGAAAAGTTTACTGAACAAGAGAATAAAAATTAGAAAGAGGTAGAAAAATGAAATCTATTCAAGAAAGAATTAAAGAGAAACCAATCCTAGGCAGGGTGCTGTTTGGTGTTACAGTGATTGTCGTTTTCTTGCTTGGGCTATTTGCCTCTTCCGTAGTAGAAAGAAGAAGCGAATCATTCACGCTTCAGCAAGTAAAGCCAATTGCCGATTGGGAACCGCGAAATGAAGTGTGGGGAGAGAATTATCCGAGAGAATATGAAAGCTATATGAAAATGGCGGATACAACTTTCGCAAGCAAGTACGCAGGCTCGGCCAAAAGAGACTATTTGCAAGATTCACCGGAACTAGTTGTTATGTGGGCGGGCTACGCATTTTCTAAAGAATACAATGCGCCCCGCGGACATTCATATGCAGTGAAAGATATAAGAAATATTTTACGAACCGGTGGAAACAAAGTAAGTCCACAGCCGGCAACCTGTTGGAGCTGCAAAAGTCCGGATGTACCGCGAATGATGGAAAAAATGGGAGTGGAGAATTTTTATAAAGCAAAATGGAAAGACATAGGCCATGAAATCGTAAACCCAATTGGCTGTCAAGATTGCCACGATCCCAAAACTATGGATCTAAGAATTACGCGTCCGGCATTGATTGAAGCATTGCAGAGACAAGGTAAAGACATAAAAAGTTTTTCGCATAATGAAATGCGATCGCTGGTTTGTGCACAATGTCACGTCGAATATTATTTCAAAGGAGAAGGAAAGTATTTAACATTCCCATGGGATAAAGGATTTACAGTTGAGCAAATGGAACAATACTATGATGAAGCCAACTTTAAAGATTGGGAACATGCGCTTAGCAAAGCCCCAATGCTTAAAGCTCAGCATCCGGATTATGAATTGTTTTCAATGGGAGTTCATGCGGACCGTGGCGTATCTTGTGCAGATTGCCACATGTCATACAAAACAGAAGGCGGAGTTAAGTTTACGGACCACCACATACAAAGTCCGTTAAATAATATTGAAAACAGTTGTCAAGTTTGTCACAGAGAAAAAGCTGAAAAGTTGGTTCAAAATGTTAACGATAGACAGGACAAAGTAAAGGAGATGTTGAAGCTCACAGAAAAAGCTTTGGCAAGCGCACATCTTGAAGCAAAGATCGCTTGGGATAACAAAGCAACTCAAGAAGAAATGACTAAGGTTTTGAAACTACTGCGTCAATCGCAATGGAGATGGGATTGGGTTGCAGCATCAAACGGAGTTGGCTTTCACGCGCCCGTTGAAGCGCTAAGAGTATTAGGAACAGCTGTTCAAAAAGCAGAAGAAGCTAGAAAAGAAGTGGCATTAGTTCTTGTTAAGCATAATGTAAAGTATCCGGTTTCGTTGCCAGATTATAGCACAAAGGAGAAGGCGCAGAAATTAATTGGTTTGAATATGCAAGAGCTTCGTGAAGATAAAGCGGAGTTTCTCAAAACAACAGTTCCTGAATGGGATAAAAAGGCAAAGGAAAGACAAGGAACACTGCAGAAGTATTAGACTAGATAAAATAAAGCGGAATTACTTCCGCTTTATTTTTTATATAGAAAAGGAATTGGAACACGAATCCAACCTCTTCGAAGCAAACATTTTTTTAGAATAATGTTGCGACAAGTAGAATAATCACTTAATTTTTCATCCAAATAAGATGCTGTAGGGTGATTATACTTCGCAAAGCTACTAACCCCCATTTGCCATTTAGAAATCCACAGTATTAGTATTGCAGTAGTAGTCGAAAACATAAATATGTAAAAGAGGAGAATAGTTTTGACTCCCAAGCCAAACAATTGCACCGATTTAGATTTAACCAACTCCGTAGATACAATAATAATCAATCATAAGAATCACGGAAGCGCATCTAGCTTAAATAAAGAAGCATCATCTAAGGAAAGAACGAATTCAGCTAAAAGTAAAAAGATTTTGGTTGTTGAAGATGATCTGATTACACAATAAGCCTTAGGTTTATTTCTACAAGACATATTTGAATTAGAATAGGTAGCGAAAGCAGAAGAAGCAATCGAGCTGATTCGTAATAACGATTACTTAGCAGTATTGATGGATATAAATCTAGGCAGAGGGAAAAACGGATTACATGTAACAAGAGAAGTTAGAGCTATGAAAGGAAAAGAATGTTTACCGATTATAGCTCAAACAG
>JBHEKZ010000512.1:0-3746 GCA_041859025.1 Melioribacteraceae bacterium
TTTTACTAAAAAATTTTCCATTAAATACACACCAAGATTGAGAAAGAGATTATCCATATCGCCGCAATAAAAATGTAATTTCCCTTTCAGATTAACACCTAATTTATTCCAGTTCGACTCGAGAAAATAACGAAGATCGTAATTATTATCTTTCATATAACTTGCTACCGAATGATCGATTACCCCTGTTGCTGGGTCCCACAATGGTTTAGGATAACCGTCTTCGCCAACCGGACCAAAAGTGGCTTCCCAAATAGCAAGTTGTTCGCCTGAACGCCCATGACTGCCAAGCACACTTTCATAATAACTCTGGTCACGAATGGTATTTGTAGTCTGCCCAAAATTTGTTCTGTCCATTGGCCTTTCAAGAGTATTCCATTCACCGTTTTTTATGAAAAATGCATTTTCATCTTCATAAATATTTACTACACCATATTGCCTGAAATCAATTGGATCGGGGAAAAAAATCCAAGAACCACCAAAGAAATCCTCATGGTAAAGTTGAAGAGCTAAAGCTTCCCATCCACCAGTTGAACCACCGGATAGCACCCGAGCATATGGTTTTTTAATTATTCTAAAATTATTTTCTATATACGGAATCAATTCGGTCATTATAGCATCACCGAATGGTCCATTATTAGAAGAATTTACAGCGTATGAATCGTCATAAAAAGGAGTTGGGTGTTGAAAAGTAACTGAAAACATACGAGGGAATTCTTCAGAAATCCACTTTTGATAAAACTCATAACCAGTCTCATCATAATTCCTCAAACGCCTTGCCCGTTCAGATTCTGTTTCAACTTTATTTTCAGTATTAAATCCATTAGGGGCGTATAGATTAAAATGACCTTGGTCGTATGCAACCGGATAATAGACATCTGGATGTTCTGAATATCCTTTTGGAAGAAGCACAGTTGCGCCTAAATAAAAAGGATGATTCCAAAATTTTGAGAGCAACTCACTTTTAATTTTGATGTGCTTTACCCATGGCGTGTCTTCCGGAAGGTTTATAGGAGGAATAATTTTTGATAAAACAATGTCATTCTGAATATTCGCTGAAGGGCCCAAGTAAACTTTTTGAACTTCGCTGTAAAAATTGCCTGGTGAGATATTAAACTTTTGTCCTTCCCATTGGTCCATGTGAGCCCAAATAGTTTTACCATCCGCACGATGGAACTCTGTATAAACATTAAAAAGCGCCTGTACATAATAATCTCCGGCAGGAAATTCGCTCAAGTTTTTCACCGGATAGCCTGGTACATCATTATCTATTATGACAAATTCACTTCCTTTAAGCTGATTTACATCAATACCGAACAAAGGGGAACTTGGTCTTTTCTGTAATCGAGGTTCTACATCATTAGTTTTCGAAACAAATAAAAATACTCTACCTGTAATAACTTCTTGTTGTAGTTCCGGGCAAAAGGAAATTTTAAATTTTGTGCCGGAGGCGTTCTGATCGGCAATAAGATTACCACTTAGTATAATTCCTAAAAGCATAAATAGTGCTGCAGATTCTTTTACTGAACATCTTAACTTTAAGATCATATCCATTACTATTTTATTTTTGATATGTTTCGTCAGTTCTAAAAGATACCGCACTTTATTTATTTTTTAAGAATTTCCAACTTACCCATCTTCACTTTATCCAAAGGTAGGTCAATACTTAATGTACCTTGAGCCAAAGATTTGTAGTTCATGCTGTTGCCGTTCCACTTCACTACATAACTGTAGCTTGGATTCATACAAACGACTACAGACGTCAGTTTATTAGCATTAGCATTGCAGTTAATGTTAACAGAAAATTTGCTGTTATTCTCTTCAAATTTTTTATTCTCTAACCATGCATCAAAACCGGCTTCAAAGTGTCCGGGGCTAAAATAAGAGGTATACCAAAAAACTACAGGAGAAGATAATCCTCCGAACTCATGCCACCCCGCTCCGCGTCCGGTTTCAATTAAAAAATGTTCCATGCAATTGTAAGATGCCTCTACTTCGGTCTTCCAAACATCTAAGGCTGTCTTTGCAATTTTGAATGCAAAATCACCTTCACCTAAATCCAGCATTGTTTTCCAGAAAAACCATTGATGCGACATCCACACTGTTCCATTCCAGTATCCATCAATCCTATAGTAAGGTGCTGACTGATCAACTGCTGACAGCCCCGTCTTCGACCAAATATGTTTTTCAGATTTAATTGATGCAAGGATTTTTGCTTTTTGTTCTTCAGTACAGATACCTGCAATTAATGGATAGGCGCCGTCAAAGCCCATGTTATAATTAACTTCATTTTTGTACTTTAGAATTTGCTGCGGTTTTCCATCGTTATCATGAACCACGTAACCAAAGTAACCGGATTTATCATCCCAAGAATATTTTTGAAGAGCATTGGAAAGGGTTTCAATATCATCATTAAACTCTTTTACATCTTCCTCCTTTCCCAAAAACTCGGCAGTCATCTTTAGTATTTTTGCCGTCCTAATTACTTGTGAAGAAGTAATAACCGGCGCAACTGTAGCTTCAAGTTTATTATCATGAGTAAATTTTTGAGGCGGATAATCATCCCATCCTCCGGAATTATAAAAATAATCCCACGTTTTCAGAATATTGGATTTCAAGACTCTTGTCGTCGAACTCCCTAATCTGCCCGCCATAAATTCATGATACTGTTTCATCCTAGGGTAAAAATACTCCAACATTTCTTTTGATTGTGTTACATTCCACAATTCTTGAAACAAGTAATGCTGAACCGGCACAGGAGAACCGTGATGAATAAATGCTGATTGAGCTCCCGGTTCTTGTACATAAGCATTTAAGTTTTCGATTGCTCTAAGTGTGTTTGTTTGTAGTATACCCAATCCAATAAAGCCGGAATCCCATGTATAAAGGCAATCCCACCATCTTCCTGGCGCGCTATGACGGATATACTCTTTCTGCGTGTATACTGGATAAACTACATTACTGGCAAGAACAGCTTTCATTCTGTCGATGCTAAATTTATACTTTTCACCGTCTTTGTTTACTTCTGTTTTATCAAGACTATTTTTTGCAGTTTGATAAATACTCTCATATTTGTTTTGCGCATTACTCATTGATGCCAGATACTCTTCTACTTCTTTCTTTGTGCCGTAGCAAACTACAGCATAAATAGTTTTAGAAGATTTTGGCATAATTTCGATTGGCTTTAAGAAAACATTAGTAAAGTGTCCATTCCCTTCTCCCGGGAAAACTTTCAAGACATGTTCGTTAACCATCTGTTTAAAATAATTACTCAAATCACGGTCGAACCATTGACGCACTTCAAATAAATCAAATTGCCATAAGAGACCGTAATACTTTTCAACATCATCATATTTAAGAACAATCGAATTAGTTACCGGACCAGGAATAATTTGTGGAACCGGGTTCCACTTCTTTTGCTCAATTTTTATTTGATCGAGTTGCTCTTTCTCTAGAACTACAAATCCGTCCAACTCAATAGAACTATTTCCAAGCGAAGTAATAACCAAATCATGAGTACCTCTGCTTAGTTTTCCTAAAGAAATCGCATCGCTCGTGAATCCCTCTTTACCAGTAAGTGTTATTTCCTTATTAACTATTCCTTTCATCTGGAATGAAGCGTTACTTCCCGTAGCTAGTTTGTAACGGATATAAAGCACAGCGTCATTAAGATTTTGCGATACGGTTATTTTGTAGGAAACAAAATCGCCTTTGTCAGCTCCAAAGTTATCTCCAATTCCATTGCC
>JBHEKZ010000543.1:0-3606 GCA_041859025.1 Melioribacteraceae bacterium
CTTCATTATAAAAACTCCATCCCAATCATCTCCCGGCGGATTTTCCGAATATGCAATTGCCCTTTCCAAATACAATTTTGAAGTGAAATCTTGAACATCAGTAAAACACTTTTGAAACAACTTCGAAGCCTCTGTAAAATTCTTTTGTTTGTACAACTCTAAGGCGGCATTATAATCATTAAGAGATTTCAATCTTTCCTCAGCCTCGGCATCGCCAATCATTCCTATCAACTCAAAAACTTTTGTCGGTTTCGTTTTACCTTTTACACGTAATGAATCAAGTTCTCGAACCAAAATAAAATCTTTTGCTGCTTCGTATGTGGATTCGCTAATCATTATAGCTGAGTTATATTCTTTATTGGCTCCCTCTAGTCGAGATGCTAAATTTACATTATCTCCCATCACTGTGTAGTTTTTATGTTTTTCTCCGCCGACGTTTCCCACAATAACATCTCCAGAGTTTAAACCAATTCTAATATGAAGTGGCTTCTCCCCTTTCTGCACCCACTCTTGCGAAATTTCTGAAACTTTCTTTTGCATTTCACAGGCTGTAAGACAAGCACGATATGCATGATCTTTTTGCGCCAGCGGGGCACCCCAGAATGCCATCACTGCATCCCCAAGATATTTGTCCAGGGTTCCGCTATGCTGCATAATTACTTCCGTCATCTCGTGAAGTAATCCATTGATAAATCGAACTAATTCTTCAGGGGATTTACCTTCAGAAAAAGTGGTAAAGCCGGCCATATCGCTAAAGAGAATTGTTACATTTTTCTTCTCTCCGCCAAGTTTTAACTTATCCGGATTTGACAATAGTTCTTGCACAACCTGCTTATTAACGTACTGAGAAAACATTCCTTTGATTAGAACATTTTGCTGGCGTTCTTTTAAGAAATGATATGCTGTGCTTCCAAAATAACCAAACACTATTCCAATAGCCGGACTGACAAGTGAAACGACCACTTTATAATAAATAAAAAGGTAAATACCAATTTGGTAGACTAGAAAAAGTAGTAGAAGAATTAAGAATATGTTAAACAATTCTGCTAACGAACCAAATCTGAGTTTTATTTTTCTAAAGACTGAAGAACCAAAAAAAGCAAATCCAGTTAAAAATATTACAAGAAACACTTCGCTAATGAGAGATTGTTTTTCTAGGAAATCGCTGTTGATGACATTTTGTATAGCGTTCGCGTGCAACTCCACACCATACATTAGATTATCGCCGGTATATTTTCCCTCGCTAAATGATATTGGAAAAATATCTTTGTCTTCCGGCATTGTAGAGCCGATAAGCACAATTTTGTTTTTGAAAATACCGCTTTGCAACAATCCATCTTCAGTATCCCAAAGATTAAGCTCTTCACCAAGATCAATTTCATCAATAGTTTTATAATCTTTGTCATCCAGCACATCTATCAGTGGAATTCTTTTAAATGTTTCGCTTGGACCATAAAAATTAACTAATGTACTGTATCTATCAAATTGAGGAATTAACTTTCCATTGAAGTCGAAACCATCATCAGTCCTCGAAGCAACAAAATCATTTTTTAGGTTATAGTATTTATTAAGCAGTGCGTAACTGAAACTTGGGACCAGTTTTTTTACTGTAGTAACAGAGGCATACGGCAAATATCGTCTATACACTCCATCGTTATCGGAAGGGGTTGTGACTAAACCGATTGAACTATCTGCAGAGAAAAATATATTTTGAAAATTTTCATTCAACTTATCTACATTTGATTCACGGGCAAGCTTTTTCCTCTCTTGGGTATCATCTACTTTACCAGCGACAACAACTTTACCGGATTTTCTAATTTGTTGAATTAGCAGTGAATCATTTTGTGGTGAAAACTGATCTTCATCAGACATAACAATATCAATTCCGATTCCTTTAACACCCGCTTCGGTTAGATTCTCAATCACATGCGCAAATATCGAGCGTGGCCAAGGCCATTTATTATGTGGTGGTGGAATTTGATCGAATGTTTCTTGATTGATTTCTAAAATAATTACATCAGCAGAATCGCCGAGTTCCATCTTCCCCCGTTTCGTAAAGCGATCATCAATTAACTTTAGTTCTAGTTCTTTGAGCGGCCCAATAGTAAAAATCCATTCTTGCGTAAGAAGTAGCACCAAGGCAAGAATGGATAAAAAAACTACGAGCGAACCAAATAAACCGTTCTTCTTATTTTGATTTGGCTTCATTTACTAAAGCGTATACCTAGTAATTAACCCGATAATAGAATTAGTAGCTGACGGCAAACGGTATATACGGGCTTGCAATGCCAAATTAAGATTTCTGAGAACATTATAGTCGGCAATGAAATCAAACGCTTGTCTTTCAAAATCGCCAAAGCTTGGACTTATTGTAGCCGTTAAAGTCAATTTTTCTTCAAGCATTTTATAACTACCGCCAACAGAAACAGTAACGTAATCAAATGGAATATTGCTGATCTCGCTTGAACTGTATGTTATACCGAAGATAGACATCAAAGATTTTTCCCAGAAACTGCTAACATTGAGAGCTAAATTATTGAATTGAGCATCTGAGTTTGCAAGGCTATTATCTTCCCGTGAAGATGTAGTAAATGAGGCCGATGTACTATGGCGTACTCCCAGAGTCAAATCATATGAAAGCTGAACCATTATGCGGTTAGTTTGATTATCAATAGCATACTTGCCCATAAGTGGATTTGATGCGACTAACCCGTTGTCGTTAGTAAACTGATTGTAGCCCAACGTGATATTTGGAAAATCTGCTCTCGGGAAAAAAGAAACCGAAGCACTAATTGTTCTAAATTTTGTTGTAGCTGGTTTTGTATTCTGCAAGTTGTCTTGTAAATCTTCGTATCCCAACGAGACAAAAAGCTTGTTATCCAGCATTCGGAATCTATCAACAATATTAACACCTCGTACATCCGTTCTTAAGAATGATTGACCGAAAGATTGAAAATCGTTTCCACGATAGATGTAAGAAGCTTTCAGATTATTGTTGAAATAGTTCAAACTAAGCGCAGCCTCGGCACCTAACGATGCAAATTCTTGGGGATTCCAAGGACCGAGGTACTGATTAACCGTTATAAACTTATCAATATAATCTCTATATTTTTTTACATCTGCGGGATCAACATCAAAACCGCTATCAGATGTAAATATAGAATCAATTTGCGAATCAGTTAGAGTTCCGCTTGAAATATCTTTATTTAGAAAAGTTACAGCTGCTTGGGATGTAAGCATGATATTCTGATCATCGAATGCAAGCATAAAGTCAGATCCGACAACAATATTTTCTTGAGGTCGCGTACCAAACTCAATTGATTTTGTTTCATCCTGACCATGCAGATAAGAAAAACCTAGTTGGAAATTTTCTCCGCTTCCAAAAGAAGGACGAACGGCAAACAGTTTTCTGTTATAGGTTCCCAGTTTTACCTTTGCGAATGGTGAACCATATTTTGCATTATCAATTGCAATAATATCCGATCCAAGTGGAACATTATCCTCGGAATACTGCTGAATAATTCTTCCTTCAATCTCTCTAACAGTTTCGCCATACACAGCTTGCACATTAAAAAAACCAAGATTCAATGCACCGTTAATACCGCG
>JBHEKZ010000605.1:0-3316 GCA_041859025.1 Melioribacteraceae bacterium
TAAGCTTAAAGCATGGTGCGAACATAATCTTTCTTCTGTTATTTTTGCTACTCAAAACATCGAGTTTGCTGTTAGCACAGCTAGTTCTGTCGCTATTCTTACAAATGAAGGATTAATAAATACACGCACAAAGGAAGTCAAACAAATTGAAACACTTTTAATGAGTATTTCACCAATCAAGACACCATGCAACCAATAATTGATATAGATAATGTTACATTTTCATATCTTCGCTCTGCTAACTCACAAAATGTAGCTCTTACCAATATCTCGCTAAAATTATTCAACAACGAAATATTTTGTATTATAGGAGAAAGCGCCTCAGGCAAGACAACATTTGCCAAACTTCTAGCCGGGCTTTATAAACCCTCTAAAGGAGAGATTAAATACGAAACAGAGCTAGCTAAATCAAAAAATTCAATTCAAATATTATTTCAAAATTCTGACGAGATCCTTAATCCCCGAAGAAAAGTTATTGATGTACTTCAAGATGTAAAAACTAGTGAGAACTTTTTTAAATCAACTTTAAATGAGCTAAACATTCCGGATAAGTTACTTGACAAACAATGTAATGTTATTAGTGGAGGAGAAAAACAGCGCGTTGCTCTTGCAAGAGTCCTTCTTACTCAGCCAAGAGTCTTGATACTTGACGAACCTTTTTCTGCTCAAGATTTTGAGTCTAGAGAAAATTTCAAGACATTTTTGGAGTATAAAAACAAACACAGCGAAATGACACTAATTGTTATTACGCACGATATCCCATTAATTATAGATATTGCCGATAGAGTTGCTGTTTTATTTGGTGGGCGTATTGTCGAAATTGCAACTATAGAATATTTCTTAAAATCTCCCAGACATCCCTATTCGGAGTACTTGCTAAGTTCAACAAAGTTGAGCTCCTATATCGCAACCAATAATTCTCGTTCGGAAAAAATTAAAGCTATCTGTCCATATTATTCGAGATGTGAGAAACGAACCGATGTTTGCGTTAGCGAAGTTGTAACAAAAGAAACTGAGCATGGTTTTGTTTTTTGCAACCACCCAATCACCGAAGTAAAATAGATTTTATATAGTTAGCCCGGAAAGATGCGATTCAATTTCAACACTGAGCGACTTGGAATTATTTTTGTTATAATACTTATAAGCCGACAATAAATGCGTAAACGCGCGGGATCTATCGCCCTTAGTTTTGTAGAGAATGCCCAATTCGTAATTTGTCTCTGCCGCATTTAAATCTTGGCTGAGTTCATTATTGAGCCTTAAACTTGTCAATAGATATGTTTCCGCTGCAAGATAATTTTCTTTTTTGCTTGAAATGATTCCAAGAATTTTGTGAATGTCTGCGATAGACAATTTATCATTCAATTGATAGCTTAAAGTCATAGCTTCGTGAGCTGTATTAAATGAATCCTCAATTGCATCTTGTTCTAAAAAGATCGCAGCCTTATTGATTAGCGACAAATTTAATATTGGTTTGTATCCTTTGTCTTTAGCTATTTCGATGCACTCGTTATAGATATCTAATGCTTTATGAAAATTATTCTGCTGTTGGTAAATCATTCCTATATTCTGAAGCACTTCTGCTTTTCTCCGTAAATCACCATTTGCTTCAAATTTAGCTTTTGCTTTTTCATAATAATCTAAAGCTTTTTGAAAATTGCCTTCGATGTAAGAAATAATACCAAAATGAACTTCAACCATAGCAGTAAGTTGTGTATCATTATTTTGTTTTAGATAATTTAAGCAATTATCCAGACGAACCCTGCCGGCTTTTAGATCACCCTTTTCTACATACATTGAACCCATCAAGAATTCACACTTCGCAAGGCCAGAAATAAAATTATTTCTTTCAAAAATTTCGATCGATTGTTTTATTGAACTAATTACATCCTTCCAAATTGCTTGTTTCAAATAAAACTCTGCAGTTAGCAAAAGGCTCTGGGCTTTGAGCAATTCAAATTCCTTTTTCGAATCACAGAGAATAAGTGCCGTAGATGCAAGTTCGAAAGAAAGGTTGTTTTCTCCTTGTGTTAAAATGAGTTTACTGAACTGTAATAAAAATTCGACATATTTTTCTTCGGACAGATCTTTTGAAATGTGTGTTATTATTGTGTCGGCAAAAAGTCGAACATTTTCTGATTGGAGATTGTCATTGAAAATTCTACTGTATAATTCACTGGTTGGCAAAATCTTGGAAGCATTAGGTAAAAATGTTTCAATCATCGATTGAAAATAATTGTTACTTTGCTCAAAAGTTAAATACTCTGAAATCAAGGAACTGAGATCTTTAACAAAATTATTATTATCAAGCATAATTCCTTCAGTATTAATCCAGATTTAATTCTTACAACGACCTAATTATGAGCTCAGCTAATTCATCATTTGCAATTATCTAACGAATCCAAATCTTGAGAAATGATCAATTTCCGCGCCGTGTACGGTAAGTTTACCGTCCTCAACATCTGCATCTATACTTTTATATTTTACTGGATAGATATTACCATCGGCCCCTAAATAGGCAAATGTTATAGTTGATAAATCAATACCAGCAAGCAGAAGCCCTTCATATTCAAGATCAAGAAGTAATGATTTTGTAAAACTCGAACCACTTGGGCCAAAAGTTACAGATGTGGATCCTCTATCAACACTCATGGATATTACTTGTGAACCTGAAAACGAATTTCGTGGAATATCTAGTGTTCCACGAACCTCAACTTTCCCACTTGCAGCAATCCCTAAATTGCCTTCTACCTCCAACTCCCCACCCTTTTTACCACTAATTAATGCTGCATCAGTCAAATCATCCATAACATTACTACCGGTCTGCTTCATTATTGGCAAGCCCAAAAATCCAGACTCTAAAGTTAGCGCTTGAGCTACGTTAGTATTTTCTTTTGGATCTACTGGATTATCAGTTTTCTGGCATCCTGAAATGAGTAGCCCCATAAAGATCAAAGCGAAGATAATTTTTTTCATATGAACTCCAGATAAATTTATACTTACTTGAATCAACTGTTTTCTGTACACAAAATAATAAACAATCTTGTCTTTATAATCAATCAGACAGTAATTCTTAATATTAATAAGTAGTAGAATAGGATAATATATATGGGAGACCAGCCGATTGTCTCCCATAGAAAGTTTCCAGCCTATTCCTATTCTTTCCTCCTTACATATTAAACTGCCCTCTTACCTTGAAAATTCTTTTTTCATTCTCTTGATCCTACTCAACATAAAGAATGATAGAAAGAGAATTAATCCTGTTGAGAAGAAAATGCCAATTGACAAGTAAACAATTTCGGATAGTTGCATTATA
>JBHEKZ010000537.1:0-6248 GCA_041859025.1 Melioribacteraceae bacterium
GGATTTGGTTATGTTCCTTCACATTGGATTGCATCAATGGAAAGCGGTGAAGCTAAGGCTGTTCCTCAAACAAAAAGATTCTATGACTGGCTGATTTCTAAAAACATAAAAGTGATTTTTCTAACCGGCAGAAATCCGGAAGCCTTCACGCCAACAAAGAAAAATCTTTTGAATAGAGGCTACGCAAAATTTGATACATTAATTGTTAGGACGGAAGCCGAAAAAAAACTTCCGGCATCTACATGGAAAGAAACGATAAGAAAGCAGCTTACACAAAAAGGCTATAACATAATCGCAAGTATTGGAGATCAGTGGAGCGACTTAAGCGGTGAATTCACCGGAGTGAAAATCAAGCTGCCAAACTATATCTATCTAATCGATTGATTTATTTTGCTTCCGCAGTTCCGAAATGGGGCGGCCTCATTAGCAATTGTAAATTCAATAGGCAATAGATAAATCCTTCGGCCTTTACAACTGCAAGCAGATAATCTGCCGCTTCAACTTGGCCGAGAGAAGGAACGCTATCGATTTCAGAGACTTTAACGTCGCAAACCATATCTACCGCATCTACAATCAATCCGATTCTAATATTGGCGCCTTCAATAACATCTTCAACAACGACAATTCTGGTTTTGTTTGTAAAGTCAACTTCCGGCAAACCAATTTTCAGTCTCATATCAATTACAGGAACGATCATGCCGCGTAAATTAATTACTCCTTTGATGAACTCCGGAGTATTCGGTACGCGTGTTATTGCTACCGGCTTTATGATTTCAATAATTTTAATGATATCTATTCCGTAACGCTCGCTGCCTAAAATAAAACGGAGATATTTTCCTTCAAGATTCAGAAGAGTTTTTGTTTCTAGTCCGCCGCTTGAACTTTTTGAACGGTTTATAATTTGTTTAACCTTTGCGGCAATATCTTTTTCATTAACACGACTTTTGGCCTGAGCTTTTTCTTTATCAGTACAAACTGCATCGGCAAACCGCATATCAACAAAACTATCCAAGTCTATGATTGAGCCAATGCCCATATGATCATGCATATAATGCTGAATAAAATTGAGATCGCCTTTAACCGGATACAAATTGTTTGTTTTAATTCCCTTCGGTTCGGTTAAAACATTTTTAAGGATTGGCACTTTAAGACCAAGCTCTTTTTTCGGATCGAGAAATTCTACACCAATTTCAGCGGCAGAGTTTGGTTTCTCATCAATAAGCTTACCGGCTTGTACAAGGTACTTAACAAATTCTTGCACAGCGTCAGGATAGTTGTCAATAAATTCTTGTTGAACTGCAAGCACGCAGCAAGGATGATTTTCCCACAGCTCGCTGGATAAAAACTGAAGTTCGGCTGTGCCCGATGCAATTGCTTTGGTGCCAAGCGGTTCGGCAACTAAAAATCCGCTTGCTTCTTGGTTGCCGGTCATAAATTCCTGCATCTTAACCGGTGCAACTACTTCAAAATTTACATCTACGTTTTTCTGTCCCGTTACGCCCGGCTTTAACCCAATATTATTAAAGAATGCATGGCCAAGCATATTATGTACCGACATAGTATGAGGAATGTAAAAAGATTTATTTCTGTAAAACTCAGCTCCCTCTTCATCGTCAGCGGTTTTGTTTTTAACACAGATGCTGCCATTCTTGTGAGCAAACAAAATCAGTTTTAGAGGAACGCCGTAATTATATAAATCCATAGCAAGTGGAGCTAAAATAAATGCTGCATCGGCAGATTTGTTTTCCAATGCTTTAGCTACCGCATTCCAGCTAGCCAAACATTCTGTTTCCAGTTCAAAGTGTTTCGGAGTTATTTCATTATTCTTTATTAAGCCTTTCAAAACACCAAGTGTAAGGTGATCTGTAATCTGTATATGAATTGCTTTGATCTTTACTTTACCTGAACTTGTAATTTTTGACTCGCGGTCGTAAGAAACAGCTTCCGCTTCCTGCTGCTTAATTCCGAACGATTCTTTAATTTTATCAAGCAGCTCAACATTATTAAACGGTTTTGAAATGAATGCCGACACACCGGCTTCCAGAGCTTTCTCAACTTCTTTCTTCTCGCCACGTCCGGTAGCCATAAGAAAGGGAACCGATTTTGTCGCTTCATTTGTACGAACCCATTTCAGCAATTCAAATCCATCCATCTCCGGCATATTCCAATCGCTAATAATAAGCGCAATGTCTGGCTCCTTCTCCAAAATCTTTATCGCCGCTAATCCGCTATTGGCTTCAAGCACATTTTTGAAATCAAGGGAATTAAGAGTTTTGATTTCCATCATACGCATCGCGTTGGCATCTTCAACCAGCAAAATTTTTATTGATGAGCTAAGTTCCATCTTAAACCATTCTTTAGTTTAAATTTTTGTCCTCATTGCAGATTAATCGGTTTTCGCCAAAGCGGAGAACCTCACTATTATTATCGAAGGTTTTACTCGTTTTTAAACCGATTTAACATTTTTTCACATGGATAATTGAATTTGAGTTTTCCATTAACTCTAACCGTTTCTCTTTAGGATCGTTTTAATTAAGTTGGTTTTGGTTTTCTTAAGAATTTGGATTGAACCGGATGAGCTCTTTTTCTTGTCCACATATAACAGGCAATAGTTTCTGCATCCGGCTTAATGTTGATTGCGTGCCCGGCAGAAAAGGGTGTGTGCTTGGCGATAAAGTATCGTTCGCGATCCCTGCAGATAAAAGAAAACTTCCGGGCGAGGAAAAAAAAGCCAACGACCCGTTTAAGAATTATAGACGAAAGAAAAAATAAAGGATAAGACTTTGAAAAAACTTTTGTTTGCTGTTCTGTGCATCTCGACAATTGCTCTGGCGCAATCACCGGTTCCTAAAGATGCAAAGCTGGAAAAAATTTCAACCGGGCATGTTTTTGTTGAAGGACCGGTTTGGAAAGATGGAGTTGGTTTGCTCTTTTCGGATATGGGTTCCAACTGCATCAATAAATGGAATCCCGAAAGCGGAACTTCCGTTTTTATGAAACCTTCATTTGTATCTAATGGACTAACATATGATAACGATGGTAATTTGATTATGATGCAGACCGGAAAGCGCCGCGTTGCTCGCTTAGAGAGAGCTGGAGTAAAGCAAACTTCTTTAGCAGATAAATTCGAAGGAAAAAGATTTAACAGTCCAAATGATATAGCCGTAAAATCCAGCGGTTCAATTTTCTTTACTGATCCGGATTTCAACATTCCAAATGGAGAAACCGCTGAATTAAGCGTTAAAGGAATTTACAGACTTGATAAAAAGGGCTCGCTAAAACTTTTAGATGATACTTTCGATAAGCCAAACGGAATTTGTTTTTCGCCTGACGAGAAAAAAATTTATGTATGTGAATCGCCTAAAGCAATTGTTTACGTTTGGGATATATTAAACGATTCAACAATTACAAACAAAAAACTCTTCTATGCTATACCGGAAAAAGGTTACGCAGACGGAATGAAAACTGATCCAGCCGGAAATCTTTACTGCACCGGTCCGGGAGGAGTTTGGGTAATTTCTCCGGATGGAAAATTGCTCGATAAAATTGCTACACCGGAAACTCCGACTAACTGCAACTGGGGCGATTCCGACAGAAGAACTTTATACATCACCGCACAGACATCTGTTTACAGAATTAGATTAGCAAAGTAAAACCGAGGATATAATGAAACTCTTTTTCAAAATTTTTAGCATACTATTTCTTTTAACAGTTTCACTAAACCTTGCTCAAGAAATAAAAGTTGAACCAAAGGTTATTGTTCCGGCTGATGTTAAATGGAATGTTGCTGCAAATGGAATTAAAACATCTGTTCTTTACGGCGATCCGGCAAAGCCCGGTTATTATGTAATGTTTTATATCATTCCCGATGGTTTAAAACTGCCGCCTCATTTTCATCCTGAAAGCAGAACCGTTGTAGTTGTCTCCGGCAAATTCTATTACGGTTACGGTTCCACTTTTGACGAAAGCCAAATGTATGAAATGCCTCAAGGAACTTATTTTACCGAGCCAGGCAACCAGCATCATTACGCTTATGCTAAAGCCGGAGAAGTCTTACTGTATGTAACCGGATTCGGTCCAACCGGAACTAGTTACGTTGAACAAAAAGGAAAATAATTTTGGCTAAAGAAAAAATCCGTTGGGGAATTATTGGCTGCGGTGATGTAACTGAAGTTAAAAGCGGTCCCGGTTTTCAAAAAGCCGAGGGCTCTGAGCTAGTTGCAGTAATGAGAAGAAACAAAGCTTTAGCTCAGGATTATGCAAGCAGACACAATGTTGCCAAATGGTACGGCGATGCGCATGATTTAATAAACGACCCCGATGTTGATGCTGTTTATATTGCCACTCCTCCGTCATCTCATAAAAAATATGTCTTTGATGTTGCTAATGCCGGTAAACCGGTATACGTTGAAAAGCCAATGGCGCTCAATTACAAAGAATGTCTAGAGATGGTTCGGTTTTGCGAGCAAAAAAATGTCCCGTTATTTGTGGCTTATTACAGAAGAGCTTTTCCAAGATTTTTAAAAATAAAATCCTTAATAGAAGAAAAAGCAATTGGTGAAGTCCGCTGTGTAAACATTCGCCTCCGACAAAAGCCGAACGAGAAAGATTTATCACAACTTGAAAACTGGCGGACAAATCCATCTATTGCCGGGTGCGGATATTTTTGCGATATGGCTTCGCACACAATCGACATTCTTCAATTCATATTAGGAGAAGTTAAGGAGGCTAAAGGATTTTCCGGTAATCAGCAAAAGCTTTATGAAGCCGAAGATATTGTAAGCGCTTCTTTTATTTTTGAAAATGGAATTCAAGGAACGGGAAACTGGTGCTTCGGTTCCAGCAATGAAATTGATGAAACGGAAATTGTTGGAAGCGAAGGAAGAATCGTTTTTCCAACGTTTCAGCTAATCCCAACAATACTGGAAACAAAAAATTCTAAAGAAGAATTTGATATTAAAAATCCTCCGCACATTGCGCAGTTGTTAATTCAAACAATTGTAGATGAACTGAGAGGAATTGGCAGTTGCCCAAGCACCGGAAAAACCGGCGCTTCTGCAAGTCGTGTTATGGATAAAATTCTTGGACGCGATTAGATGAACATACTTGTAACATATATATACATCTAACAAAAGGAGAAACATAATGGCAACAACAAAAGAAAATTTGAAAGAAGCTTTTGCAGGCGAAAGTCAGGCAAATCAAAAGTACCGGGCATTTGCAAAGAAAGCAGAGAAAGAAGGATTTCCGAACATAGCAAAGTTATTTGCAACTGCAGCCGAAGCAGAAAGAATTCACGCAGAAGGACACCTCGGTTCACTAGATGGAATCAATTCTACGGTTGAAAACTTGAAAGCAGCGATTGATGGCGAAACATACGAGTACACCGAAATGTATCCGCCTATGCATGAGCAAGCCGCAGCCGATAACCACAAAGCGCAGCGCATGTTTAAGTATGCACTCGATGCGGAAAAAGTTCATGCCGATTTATATAAGATTGCTTTAGCTGCGGCAGAACAAGGAAAAGATTTAGATGTTAGCGAAATTTATCTTTGCCCAGTTTGCGGCCACATAGAATTTGGCGAGCCTAAAGATAAATGCCCGGTTTGCGGTGCGCTTCCAACTAAGTATGTAAGAGTTTAATTAGGGAGAAATTTATGTCAGAATTTTCAAATGTAACTATTGTAAAAAAAGCTAACGTTTATTTTAATGGAAACGTAACAAGCCGTACAGTTCTGTTTGCTGATGGAACAAAGAAAACGCTTGGCATAATGATGCCCGGCGAATATGAATTTGGAACAGCCGACAAAGAACTTATGGAAATTCTTGCCGGCGATATGGATGTGCTGCTTCCCGGCGAGACTGAATGGAAAAAATTTGTCGGCGGTGATTCGTTTTATGTTCCGGCAAATTCCAAGTTTGGTTTAAAAGTTAATTCGGTTACAGATTACTGCTGTTCTTATATAAAAGAATAAAACTGAAAAGCGGCTCTTTGTGAGCCGCTTTTTTCATCACTTCTTGGGTTGTATGTCGAAATCCAAATCAAAAGAAACCTGCAATGATTTTCCCGGCGCAGTAATTAAATTCTTTACTTCGTAAACAACAGTTATTTTTTCTTTAATTGTAATATCATCTTTTGCAGCTCGTAAACTCACGTTTAAGGTCCTGTTAGCCATCAATTTAATCTCTTTAGGAAATTGTATGCTGGTGTTTGCACTGACAAGTTTCAAATCATAATCAACATCGCT
>JBHEKZ010000082.1:0-4447 GCA_041859025.1 Melioribacteraceae bacterium
ACAGATTCAGCTCCATGTAGCAGCTAACAAAAAATTCTTTTTCGTTTAAGACAACAAAGGCTCTGTAATTTGACTGGGGAAGCCATTTGAAATTCCAATTCTTGCCGCCATTGTAAGAAATCACTAATCCGTTCTGATCCAATGTTGCAATAATTATATCCTTATAAAACTCTATCTGCTGAATCATTAGAGTAGCACCATTATCATAGATTTTTTCCCATGTAAGGCCGGTATCTGATGATCTATATATTTTACCATTTGTACCTATATAGATATTCCCTTTCGTATCGGAAGCCAATTTATGAGCAACATCATTTTGAGCAATCGGAAGCTTCCTTTCTTGCCATGTAGCTCCTCTATCGGATGAGAACAAGATTAGCTTTCTATCTATCGAATTGACATAAACATTCCAGCTATAATCAAATACGATATCTTTATACTCATCGTATGTTAATGTTGATGAATTCTTAATAGAATTAAACCATGTTTTACCATTATCATCCGATACATAGATACCATACTGCATTGTTGTTAAGAATAATCTACCGCCTGGATGGCGAGCAATGCGGTTTGCAGTAATTCCTTTAAACGATTTGAATTCTTTCCAGGATTGAGCGACCGAAAGTGATGAAAGGAACGTTGATGCAATGAGAATGAAAAATATTGGGACTACCTTTTTCATAATGCCTCCCCAGATTGTTAGTGGGTCAAATAATAATCTAATTACAGTTATATATTCTAAGAACTTAGTTCGTAGTATCTGCATTTATTATTTGTACACTTAAGAACACATGTAAGATAATTTCTAAGTCTGTAAAAAGAAATGTTAATCCCTCTTTTATTGCATGGGGTATAATTTTTTGCACAATTCCAATTAGGCTAATAAAAAACCCCGCGAGAAGACGGGGCTTATCAAGAACAATCCAAAGTAAGAAGTTAATAGCGCCGCTTATTTAATTAAGATCATCTTCTTTGTCTGAACAAAATTCCCGGCTTGAATTGTATAGAAATAAACACCGGATGATAATCCTAAGTTTTGTGTGTTAAGTTTTGAGTTATAAGTGCCGGCCTGCTTATACTCATTTACTAATGCAGCAACTTCTCTCCCTAACGCATCGTACACTACCAATTTTACATTGCCTGCGAAAGGTATGGTATAGTTTATTGTTGTTTCCGGATTGAAAGGATTAGGATAGTTTTGTGAAAGAGAATACTGGGAAGGTACTCCGGCTGTGTAATCCATGCTTTCAATACCGGTAATACCAAAATTCGCAAGCTGGGTTTTTACATTGGCTTCTCTTGTTGTAATAAAAGATTTTATTCCCGGCTTTCTTTCACTCTTACCGCCCGGTGCGCCGCTGTTTGTAATTGTAATATCACTCTGAATGTTTGCGTCAAATTGAACAAGAGTATATTGCTTCTTGGCATCCTGTATTACATAAGGTCTAATTACGGTAACAATACTATCTATATGAGGAAAAAATTTATCCGGGACAAAATAACGATTAAATACATCTCCAATAGTTTGAAGGTAATCACTTTTAAGTGTGGCATTATTAAAAATTTTGCCAATAAGAGGACGCCTAGCCGCGCTGCTGGTATATAACAGACTTAATGATTCGGGAGTAGCGTTGTTGCCCGGATAACCACCGAAAGACATATTGGTATCCCAAATTATCCACTCCATTTTCTTTGTAGTTTCGTTGAAGTAGACATAAAAATTTCTTCCGCTCTCTGTATAAGAATCTAAGCTGGCAAAAAGAATATCTGTTCCAATTCCCTTATAAACACTTTTAAGATTCACTTTGGATGAAAGATCGGCCGCGATGTTAGAAGAACTATTCAGTGTCGAGATAACATCCATTAAATCTGTCCACGGATTAGCAGAGTCTTCGTTTTTTAGTTCGTAATGGTTTGTATAGTCGGTACTTGCCGCACCATAGTAAACAAAATCGGAAAGAAGTTGAGTTGTTTGCTGACCGGGTGCACCGCCACCGCCAAAAGCATCAACTGCTTTGTAAAGATTACCGTCTTTATTGCCGTAACGTGATGAAAGAAATTTACTATCCACCGGCTCAACAATAGAATAGAGACCCCACGGAGTATCGTTAATATAAATGAAAGCGAAAGTTCCGCGCGGTGCCGGAATTCCGGCCTGCCTGCAAAAATCAAGATGAATTTTTTCTCTAATAAATGAGGGATCCGAAAAACAATTATTAAGAAATAGTCCCTTCAATCCATCGTATCTCTGCGCGTCAACATACTGGTTGAAATCAATTTTCATTGGCTTCTTGTTATTAGGATGGCTGTAAGAGGAATTACCTTTAAGTCTTACTCCGCAATTCTCAATTACAGTTCCATTGATGGTAACTTTAGCTACCATATATTGTTCATTCCCTTGATCGTAATATGTTGTCAGAGAATCCCAGTAATTTATCTGATCAAATTGCAGCTTAATTGTATGTACTTTAATTCCGGAGAAAAAAGTGTCGCCAGGATTCTGCGCTACGGTATAACTTGTAACAATAATAGTTAAGATCAACGCAAAAGATTTTCTTGAATACAATGTTTCCTCCTTAATAATTCTGATTACTTATTTCTTGTTAAAACATTATGCTTTACTAAAACATCAAAGCGGTTACCTTCTTGGGGGCGCCGGTCTATCGCCCATAGGAGGTCTGCGGCTTTCTCTTTCTTTTTTGAACTTCGCATATTCTTTCAGCTGATCATCATCAAGAACTTTTTCAATTTCTTTGTCCTGCTTCTTCATAATCTCTTCCATCTTTTCCATAGGAGGAGGACCGTCACCTTCTGCACCCGGTTTAAACTCTTCCATACGTTTCTGAGTAACGGCCAGAATTGTTTCTACTTTTTTCGCCTGGGACGGAGAAAGGTCTAATCTTTCTATCAGCTGTCTCAGCATTTCTTCCTTTGGAGGCGGCTGCTGCGGTCCCGGCTGCGCATATGTAAAGCCCAGCATTAACAGAGTGAATAAGAATACGGGAAAATATTTTTTTGTGTTCATAACATCTCCATTGTGTATTGTTATTCTAAAACATTGGACGACATGAAGAAATGAAACTTGCGGAAGTGGAGTGATTCAGTTGATCGATAATCTACATATAAAAAAACCTCACCGGAACCATAACCGGTGAGGCAACATCAAGAGGAGCAACGGGAATGCTCAATCTTATTAACGCATCATTTCATTTGGTCTTTCACCCGGAGGAGGTGGAGGCATATTATCTCTCATTCCCTCTTTACCCGGAAATCCGCGCATCGGCTTTCCTTTATCATTTTCTCTGGGAGGTTTACCAACTAAGAATTCTTTGAGTATCGGCTTGAACTTTTCTTTTTGTTCTGCGGTGCAAATGGAAAGCAGATATCTAAAATGTTCAAACCGCTGTTTCTCCAGATCAATTTGTATTGCGCCTATTCTTCTTAACAAACTATTTACTAAAACAGTATCGGTTTTCTCATTCTGCAATTCTCCAAAGTATTTGGTTTTTAGTTCGTTCAGCTCCTTAAACAAAACATCAGCCTGTGCAAAATTTTCTTTGCGCGCATCTTCAAACTGTTTCATCTGCGCATCGGTTAAGTTAAGTTCTTTTTGAAGCTGTTCCGCGCCGCCGGGCGGTTTACCTACTCTATCAAATTGAGGAGGCCGATTATCGCGCGCAACCAATATCCATATTATTGTAATGGTTAGAATGTTTACTACAAGTAAAATTCCGATTAACCATTTAATAAGTTTGTTTTGTGTCATCCAGTCCATTGTTTATTCCAATGTATAATTATCTGATTGAATTTGTGTAACACCATATTCTTGTTTCATAGTATCAACAACCGAGGTCTCTGTCTTACTGCTGCTTCCAAAGCCGAAGAAGTAAACAGTAGTAACTATGTTGATAATCAGTATCAGAGCTAAGGTTACCGGCTTCAGTACAAAATCAGTTTTAACGGCACCGCCATGCTCTATCTGCTCCTTTTCAATTCTCGCTTTAATGCGTGTGAATAGAAAAGGGTTAACATCAATCTTGGGGAGCGCCTCAATTGCACTGAGAGTTTTTTCTACTTCCTCTAATATTTGTTCTTCTTTTTTCATCTTTGCCTCTTTCCTAAAGATGCTTTTTATAATAACTGTAAAGTTTCTTTTTAAGATTCTGTTTTGCTCGGTGAATCAAAGATTCAACCGATGAAACACTAACGCCCAGCACTTCCGAAATTTCTTTGTAGCTGACATCATCACTTTTGCTCAGTGTAAAAGCTATCCGCTGATTTTCCGGCAGTTTGTTCAACGCCCACGATAACACTTTTAATCTGTCGTTATTTTCCAAAATTTTGTCCGGACTATTGTTATCGGGAGCCGATATTTTTTCTTCCACTTCATCTTCTCCGAATAAACTTTTAAGAATTGCGAATCGTTTCTTTCTCTTCTGTCCTTTCA
>JBHEKZ010000148.1:0-2992 GCA_041859025.1 Melioribacteraceae bacterium
TTTATTTTTGGAATAGGCAGATAATTATTCTCCAATGATTGAATAGTCTGTTGCTCATTCCATGTTATCAGTTTTCCATCAACAAAAAGGAATGGTTCAAGAGAGAAGTTCGACTTATCAACTTCAACCATTCCCTCTTCATTGATTAGCGCCTCCTTAACATCGGAGTTAACTCCGGTGATAGTCCAATATGATTTTTCTTCATTAAAGTAACGCGGGAAATATCCACGCGGAAAATCCTTTGCAATGTTTATAAAAAAGCGGTTTGGATCTGCAGAATATTCACCGCTTAATATTTCCAATTCCACAATTGCAAAACTTTTTTTACCGGCGCTGTTTTCCAAAATGAGTTTTATATAGGCAGCTTCTAATTCCGGCAAGCGAACATAATTTGTATTTGAGTTTTTCTTTTCGGCAGAATATACTTTTTCCCAAGTTTTTCTATCATCAGAAACCAGCACAGAAAATTTCTTTGCATAATCTTTCTTGTCCCAGTTGATCTTTAATCCGCCGAATTCTTTTCTTCCATTGAGATTGAGAACTATTTCTTGCTTAGCCGCATTACCGCTAATCCAGTTTGTTTCTTTCTTGCCATCTGTAAGAAAATTAATATCGGAAGAAGGCAATACTGAAGACGCTTCTGCTTTAACATCAGAAATCTGGCCGCTTGTTTCGGCCGTAGGCTCAAAGTTTAATTCATCTAAATAAACAGTTCCCTTTCCGCCATTGTAGGAGGCAATTGTAAATTCTAAACGGTTAGTATTGTGTAATGTTTTGTCTTTGGTTGTTCCCCACGCAAACTCAATTTTGCGTTTCTTGATTACGTACTTCTTCCATTCTGTTGGAAATTCATAATTGCGATTGTTATACCACCAAACATTATCGCCGCTAGCATCAGCAAGTTTGAACTCTAGATTATTGTTTGGAGATTTCGCTTTGATGTAAAACGAGAACTGAAAGTTTTCCGGAAACTCGATTGGAATTACTTTTTGAATTCCGGCATAACCGGAACCTTTTGTAAAATTGTAATCAATGCGGATGCATTTGCCTTTGAAGCCGTTTTCAGTGGAGATTTTTAATTCAACACCATCACTTGTAAAAACCTTCCAGCCTTTGGTAGAATTAAATTCATCTAAAACTTTGTTTTGCGCAAAGATTTGAATTACCAACGAAAGCAACACAAGAATTATTGCTACAATTTTTGCCACTTTTTCTCTCATTTGATCCCTTTAGAAAGTTGGGATTTTATTTTTTCAATTGTTCGAAGCCGAGTATCTTTATTCCTTTCTGCACAATTTCATCCTTCATAAAATATTTCCAAACAAAACCGTTGTAGAAGTTCTCAATCATAATTACAATTGGTCCTTGGTCTAAACCAAGGTAATCCTGATCAACCCAATTAACAGTTGGATTGAATGCATCTACAAATCCATGTTTTCCCCATACGCCACTGCCGCCATATAATTCTTTCATATTCATCAATGTTGGAATGCAAATTTCCGGCGCGAATGGAATTGAGCCGCCGGCTGCAGTTGGCGCAATAGTTCCATCATCAAATTCAGTTGAATCAAGCCCTGAAGAACCGCGCGGTGCGTAACCGTAAAAAACTTTGCCATCTTTATTGTACTTTGATTCCGGCCCGTCGCAAGCGGATAATCCCCATGAAAGCGAATCGTAGCCAACCCATTTCATCGGATTAACAATAGCGTATTCACGATTCACATAAGTAGCCCTGCGGGAATTCTCGGCGTAATCGATTCCTTTTTTCTTCATGTATGAATCAACTAATCCGTTAGGATTCAGCCACATGAATGAATACTGATGCGAGAAGAGTGCCGGGAAAACTACGTGTCCATAATCCTTTGTATAAGGTTCGCGCCATTGATATGTACTTTGAAACGAAGCAAACGCTTTTTCCGGATTCGGCAAATCCATTCCCGCAGCTATTACATAAAGAAAGAGTGCTTCTGTATATCCAAACCAGCCAAGAGGTTGAAATCCTTTCTCTGTCCATCCCATATTTATTTGGTAGGGCATTTTCTGATCTGCCGAACGAACCCAGAATTTCCAATCTGCACGCGCAAGAAGTTTGCTTGATAAATCTCTGATTTGTTTTTCTTCTTCATTATTTTCAGTAAAATAATTTCTAGCGAATATCATACCGCTAAAAAGCAGTCCGCTGTCAATTGATGAAAGCTCACAATTCCAAAAACGCTGTCCGGTTTTCATGTGGAGAAAATGATAGTAAAAACCTTTGTAGCCTGTTGCCAATTTTGCATCACTCTGTTCGCTGTTCCAGAAAAAGTTTAGCATGTTAAGAGTTAGCTTAGCAGCGTGTTCTCTTGTTATCCAACCTTTCTCAGCACCAATAGCCCAGATTGGAACTGCGAACCCAACAGCTGCAACAGTTGCCGGAGATGTATTTGTTGAACGATCTTTAACCAATCCGTTTTCCGGATTGATTTCATCCAAGAAAAATTTAAAAGTGCGATATTGAAGCGTATCAAGAAAAGTTTTCTCTTCAGCGCTAATTTTATAGTTCAGTTTATGAAGCGGCTGATATTTTATTTCCCTTGTCTGACAACCTACATTAACCGCAATCAATAGAAGCAAAATTGTTTTGATCGTTTTCACTTTCGCCTTTCTCTTTGTTTAGATTTTATCCTAAAACAACTTCAACTTTTACTTCGCCAGAATTCTTGCTTGGTGGAATTACATTGCCGGAAACCTTCTCACCGTCAACTACAATTTCCTTAACGCCAAAAGAAACGCTATTTGGATTTGCTATGCTTATATCGTAAACAACACTTCTGAATAAGCGCTTTATATTATAGCTTTTCCATTCACTAGGAATACAAGGATCTATTACTAAACCATTTTCCGTAGGACGCACACCGAGTATCCATTCAACTAATTCTTTTTGCAGCCACTGTGCTGAACCAGTGTACCAAGACCAGCCGCCCATTCCATAGTTCGGCGAGCCCGGTCCATC
>JBHEKZ010000234.1:0-3801 GCA_041859025.1 Melioribacteraceae bacterium
ATCTTGTTTAGCAACAGTATTTACATTAACCGGAAGAAGAGATGAATCGGCTTTTTCAACTAAAGGCTTAATGCCCGTCTCTCCATTATTAGCAGCAAGTAAAGTATCGGCGCCATTCTTAGCTGCTAAAGTGTTTTGTGCTGTAACATTATTATTTACCGCAATTGCATTTTCAGTTTTCCCGGTAAAGGTCTTCTTTCTTTTCGAAGCGGCGTTGTTAGAAACGTTGTTTGTTTTTCTCGTTGCAACTTGCTCACCGCTATTAGTTAACGAACCGGCATTTATATTTTCTTTTCCGGAAGAATCAACCATTGTCTTTGAATTACCGGCATCATGTTTTGCTATGTAACTTGTTCCGGAAGAAAACCGATTGTAAACAAAAACCAATGAAACTCCCCCGGCAGCAAAAAGAAGAATAGCTGCGGCAATGCGCAGAACCGATGTAAAGCGTTTCTTTCTTTCCGAGTAAAGAAGTTTTGCTTCGAATTTATCCCAGCTTTCCGGAGAAAATTCTTCCGTCTCAGTTTCGAGTGCGTTATTAATTCTTTCTCTAAGCTTTATCTCAAATTCTTCGTTAGTCATGGTTATACTTTGATAATAACGTTTTCAATTTAGACTTAGCGCGCAAAAGAAAAACGCGAGATGAACTAACACTAATGTTCAGTTCACCGGCAATCTCTTCGTGGCTGTAATTTTCTATTTCGTAAAGATTAAAAACCAATCTATGATGTTCCGGCAGTTTGTTCAGCAATACCAATATTTCCTGAAGTCTCAATTTGCCGATAACATCTTCATTTACCGCCGCATCATTTAGCTCTTCAATATCCAGATGGTAGTAGTGTTTTTTGTTTTTTCTGTAAGTATCAATTGCGCGGTTGATGATGATTTTTCTCAGTAGAGCTTTTAACGGTTTTGAATCGTCAATAGATTTGATAGAAGAAAACAATTTCAAAAAACAATCATTTACAATTTCTTCGGCATCTTCTTTAGTATTAGCAAAGAGTCGTGAAATGTTTAAAGCATATCCGTAATAGAGCTTAAAAAGTTCCTTTTGACTATTCCTATCAAAATTCTTGCAAGCTGCTATTAGTTTCTTTTCTTTCTCTATCTGCTGTTCCGGGGAAACAACCATCAATTAATACCGTCTGCTCTGTCTTAGCTAAGATTAAAAATAAACTCAATTACCGGAGAGTTATTGAATGCGCAAATTTATTGAATTACATCAATAACTCTCACCATGATAATAGGTTACCGACCATCCGGTTTATCAGACGGATTAAGAACGCTGTAAACATTAAACACATAGTCTTTTGCGTTTTGTATACCAAGGTCTTTCAAACTGAACATGAGCTTTTCAATGTATTTTGTGTTACCGTTAAAACCATTGGCATTATGAGTTAAGATAAGATTAGCGGGCATCGGATAGATCATTATACTTACATTGCCATCCCAGCACAAAGTAAAAGTGTGTTTAAGCTTTGTTCCCCAGAATGATACTGCGCCTAAATAAGAAACAGTTATTTCGAGACTGTCTTTTACAACTTCCACCTTTTCGATTGTAAACGGATCGCTAAACCCTTTACCCGATACGCGCTGTACATTAAGTTTTTGATACTCGTTTTTATCAACAATAACCTTAAGATCGGGATTGCCGGTTTGTTCGGTTGGTTCTGTTACATTAGTTTGATTGCAAGCATATACAAAAAGCAATAAAACAATTCCGAGAGAGGCTGCCATTTTCTTTAGCATAATTTGTTCCTTTCTATTATTAGGTTGCAAGTTTTTCTTTTTACTAACCACCTATACGCAGAAAGGAATAAAAACGTTACACCCCCGCACAATTTTTTAAACTACTTTTTGGGCAAAAAAAAGCCATGCAGAGAAGAAACAATTGCATGGCAACATAGGAGGCACTATGTTTTTTTTATTTTTAGAGTTTTTTAATCACTTTAAGATTCTTACTTATCATCTGATTTCTTGTCTGAACGCTGGCCGCGCTTCTTAAACCGTCTGAAGGAGTGTTAAGGCAGTAATCCAATAACTTTTCGACAGTTGTGGATGCTACGTGCATGCGTGTATCTGAAGAAGCATAATAAATAAGCACTTCGCCGTTTTTCTTTTCTACCCAGCCGTTGCTGAAAGTAACATTGGAAACATCTCCAACTCTTTCATCACCTTCCGGCGCAATAAAATAACCGGCGGGCTTTGCAATAACTTTGCTTGGATCATTCAAATCGGAAAGGAACACGTAAAGGACATAGCGTAAACCGGCAGCGGTATTTCTTACACCATGCGCCAACTGAAGCCATCCCTTTTTAGTTTTAATCGGGGCCGGACCTAAACCATTTTTAACTTCGTAGATAGTATGGTAAACTTTTCTATCCATTATAATTTCTTCTTTAACTTCGGCGTGTTCCATGCTGTCGGTAAATCCCCATCCGATTCCGCCGCCGCTTCCGGTATCAATAAAACCATCTTGCGGACGTGTGTAAAGCGCATACTTGCCGTTAATAAATTCCGGATGAAGAACAACATTTCTCTGCTGACCGGAATAAGAAATTAAATCGGGCAATCTTTCCCAGTTAATCAAATCTTTTGTACGCGCAATACCGCAAGCGGCTGTGGCGGCAGAAGTATCATCGGGCTTGCTGTCATCATGTCTCTCTGAGCAGAACAATCCGTAAATCCATCCATCTTCATGCTGAACAAGGCGCATGTCATAAACATTTGTATCGGGGTCTTCTGTTTCCGGTAGTGTAATCGGGTAATCCCAGAATTTGAAATTATCGATACCGTTCTTAGATTCGGCAATTGCGAAGAAAGATTTTCTATCGGCACCTTCTACTCTAACAGCAAGAACAATTTTTCCATTAAAGGTCATTGCGCCGGAGTTGAACGCAGCGTTAACACCAATTCTCTCCATCAGAAAAGGATTTGCGGATTGATCTAAATCGTAACGCCAGTGAATTGGAGTATGTTCTGCTGTTAAAATCGGATTAACGTAGCGATCGTAAACGCCGTTTCCTTTTGCCTGCTTTTTATTCTTCTTCGTAATAAGCTTTTTATGTTCCGCGAAAAGCTTTTTTACTTTACTATTAAATTCTTTTTTAGTCATTCTATGCTCAATAATTATTTAGTACAATTAATAAACTTTTACGCGTTAGCCGCTCTGTCTTTTTCTAACTCTCCGCGGATGTTAGACATATATTTTTCATTAAGCGGATAGAAATACATGAAAACTACTCCGAGCAACGCGCCCAAACCGGCAAAAACCGTAAGCATTAATCGGATTCCTTCGAGTGCGTTGGGAGTTTGATCTACATTTGCTTGAAATCCGTATGCGGAAAGCAGCCATCCGTTTAACGCACCACCTAATGTCCAGCCGAATTTTTGCGCCATTGTAGAGGAAGAAAAGATTAATCCGGTGGCTCTGCGTTTGTTTTTCCATTCCGAGTAATCGGCAATATCTGCATACATAGACCAGGCAAGAGGAAGAACGATACCGGCAGAGATGCCGATCAAAATATTAGAGAAAAATATTAAACCGATTTGCTGAGGCTGTAAGAAATAGATCATGAAACTTAGAACTGCGGAAGCAACAACACTTACCATGAAAGTATTTTTCTTTCCAATCTTTGCAGAAATAGGCTTTGCGAGAACAACACCTAAAATGTTTGTTGCCAGCCAAATAGACATGTAAGCAGATGCTAAGACCGACTGACTGAAATTATAATCCGTACCGAATAAGCTTAAGGTCTGATCCTTTATAAAATATTTGAAGTAATATAAAATTGCGCCGTC
>JBHEKZ010000115.1:0-4100 GCA_041859025.1 Melioribacteraceae bacterium
GCAACGGTAAGCCGGTTACCATAGAACTTTGCTGCGGGCAAGCCGATTATTCAATTAGTTTAGCAGAACACTTTCCGGCTAGAAACTTTCTTGCAATAGATAGGAAGCCGAACCGATTATGGAACGGGTCGAAAAACGCGCAAGAAAAGAAGATTAATAATGTAGCTTTAATGATAGCCTACATTGAACGGCTTGATGAAGCTATAAAAGAACTGAAGGCAGAAGAAATCTGGATTACATTTCCCGATCCATATCCGTTTCAGAGCAGTATTAAGAAGCGGTTAACGCATCCTAGATTTTTAACGATTTACAAAAAAATGTTAGCCGAAAACGGAAAAATTAATTTGAAGACTGATGACGACACGCTTTACGAATATACACTTCAAATGATTGATGAACTGAAACTAAAAACAAATTTTGTGCACAATGATATTTATTCGCTTGAGCAGATTCCGTTTGAATACACAATTAAAACCAAGTACGAAAAAATGCACTTAGAGAACGGAAAGAAAATTAAGCTAGTGAGTTTTTCGTTCTGAAATTAAAGTAAAAACTAATATTTATACGTAATCGGCGATTGCTTTATCGGCTTACCGTCTGTACCATTTACATTAAGAATCACAGTTCCCGCTCTGCCTACTTGTCCGCCGAGATATTCTTTTATCTTAGTTAAGTCAAATCGAATTGTTTTCGTAATGTAAGCTTCACACATATCGTTGTTAGCGTTATGAGAAAGTACAAGGTTCATCTGCGGCGGATTGGACTTTAGAATTCCAGTGTAAGCATAAAGTTCAACCAGGTGAGATGCGCAGCCGCCGCTGTAACTAACCGACACTACAAGCTCATTGTTTTCAATTACTGCCGAGTTTACAGCAAGCGCATCTTTTTTAATAACCCAATCTGTATTGCCATCTATAAAATAAACTTGCTTCTTTTCCGCGCTAATATTGTAATTAAATCTCAATAGAATTGAATATTGACCCGGCTTAATTTCCTCGTTGCTTTTTCGTGCCGGAAGAACATTCGCAAGCGAAATCTCGTAGCCGTCAAACAAAACGGATGTTGGTGTTAGCCCGGTGTGAAGTATAACTTCTTTTTCCAAACTTCCTTTTTTTAGTTTCAGCCTTACCTCAGCATCGCCCGCCCAAACACAAATTGCGTCTATCGGACAGCGGCTATCCGCGCCAACGCCGGTAAATGTAATTAGCATTTCGTTGTTAAGTAAAACGGATTCTCCAACTTTTAGCGTAGCATCTTTTGGCGAGTCTTGTGTTACATCAATTGTACTGAAGTTCGGAAGTAAAACATCATCCTGACAGCCGGTGTATGTTGAAAGAAAAATTAAGCTTATCAAAAAAAGTAATGGCTTTTTCATAGTAGACTCTTTTAACACTGCAAATTTTGCGATTGTTATCTTTAGAATAAAGAGAAATTTTTTGACACTCTTACTGTTCCTCAAAAGAAAGTCAAATCCGGCAAAACTTTTTTCTTTTGATAATTTTTTTATTTTCCATCATCAACAAAAAGAAAGGTGTTTAAAATGGAAGGCTCGCAAATACATATAAATTATCTCGCTGTTTTAGTTGTAACAATTTTAGCCTTTGTCCTTGGCGGTTTGTGGTATGGTCCTCTTTTCGGCAAAGCGTGGATGAAAGAAAGCGGTGTAAAAGAAGGCGATGGTAAAGATAAAATGGTCAGAACATTTGGTCTTACATTTTTATTGAATATTATAATCTCCCTTAATTTGTCTGCGTTTCTTGGCCCAAAGGCCGATTTGCAATTCGGGTTGTTTGCCGGTCTTGCAACCGGAATTGGATTTGTTTCTGCTTCGCTGGGAATAGTTTATTTGTTCAGCCAAAAACCTTTAAGATTATTTTTGATTGATGCCGGATATCAAACAGTAATCTATGCAATAATGGGTGCAATACTAGGCGCTTGGAAATAAAAACAAAAGCCGGATTTAACTCCGGCTTTATTGTTATAAAGTTTTTATCAGAACAACCCCATGCGATGGAATTTGTGTTTCAAATTTATCTTTGAACTCGCCAAGATTTTTTTGCCGCCACAAATCACGCAGCTTTGTTTTGGAAGATAAATCTATCTCTGCAAAGCTCAGTTGATACTTTTCAGTTTCGTCACCAAGATTAAAAATTCCAATCGCTTTTGTTCCATCTTCAAGTTCTTTCATCCAGACTTGAATATCACCTTGTTTGATGATTGGAGTAGCTTGCCTTCCAAGAGGATCTTGATTCAGAGCGATAACTTCATCATTTGTCAATAAGTTAAGAGTAAAATCATCTAAGCGTGTTAAGTCGCAGCCGATTAACAAAGGAGAAGAAAGCAAACACCACAAACTAATGTGAGTGTATTGTTCATCCGGTGTTAAACGTGTTGGGTGCAATCGCGGTCCCCAGCCAACCCAGCCAACAACTAACATGTCGGGATCATTCCAGTTGCTTGGTTTTGCAAACCTTGCATTTTCAACTTGACTGAAACCAATATCACTCATGCTTTTCCAAGTGTCGGTAATATCGCCGGTTGTCCGCCAGGAATCTCCGCCTACGGTTTCTCCCCATTCCCAAACTTTTCCCATTCCATATTGGCACAAACTGTAAACAATATCTCTGTCAACCTGATTGAGAGCTTTGCGCATTACAAAGTAGGGCTTCATTAGTTCTTCGCGCGAATTGTCTTTTGCAATTTCTCCGTAAGAACACCAATCGTATTTCAAATAATCAATTCCCCAGTAACCATAAAGCTGCGCGTCTTTAAGTTCGTGTTGGTAGCTTCCGGTGTAATTTCCACACGTTACTGTACCGGGGGAACTGTAAATTCCAAATTTCAATCCCAGCGAATGAAGAGTATCGCCAAGCGCTTTCATGTTTGGAAATTTGTTGTTAACCAAAATTGTTCCTGAGGCATCACGTTTAGGGTCGGGCAGACTTCCTTCAATTTCCCAGCCGTCGTCTATATTAATATAATTCCAGCCATGATTAACCAGGCCTTTTTGTATATAAGTTTTTGCCGAAGCAATTACTTTTTGCTGGTCTACGGCTAGGCCCCAGCAGTTCCAGCTGTTCCATCCCATTGGAGGCGTTAAAGCAATCTCATTACCAATCTTAATTTTTAATTCGCCATTAGCAGTGCAGAGCTTGTTCTTTACAGTAAGCTGAACTTTATATTCGCCCCGCTCGGAAACTTTGCCCGTGATTATTCCGGTTGCTTTATCAATTGATAAACCTTGCGGAAGATTTTTTGCTTCGTAAGTCAGCGGAGCTTTTCCTGTTGCGGCAACTTTGAACAAGAATGGATTGTTTGGTCTCGCACCGAAAACCTTTGCGCCGTTTATTCTCGGCTTGTCCGATGGTTTTGGAGTAAGAATATAAGCTGTCTCTTCAGAATAAGAAACTTTCTCTTTGCTATTATCAAGTTCAAAAATGTAAGTAAGTCTTGTTGATTGATCCTGATTTTTTGCCGAGACAGAAAACTCCGAAGATGAATTTGGCGCCAGCACTAATTTGCTTTTCTTAACGAAGTAAGATTTTCCTGTAAGCTTATTTATGGCGGAAATTGTGAAAGTACCTTTTAGAATTAAAGATGCCGATTTGTTTGAAACGCTAAACTTTTTCGATTGCGAACCACCTTTGTTAATAAAAGGAATTTCCTTGTAATTGATTGATAGATATTCCAAAGCCTGAGACATTGCCAAGTAGGCGCCGGTATACATTCCGCCGTCACCGCCTTGATCGTAAACACGAACTGCAATTACATTTTCCTTATCCCACAAAATTCTCGGATCATCAACACCAAGTGTGTAGCGCCTATCTTTTGCCCAGGGAATCGGCTCCTCTTTTGTAAAAGAATCATTATTGGAATTAAACACAAACGTTTTTCTTCCGTTAACGCCGATTATTTTTCCATTGAGAAAAGTTTGATCGTAATCGTCAATTCTTCCTAAAAATATTTTGAGAGAATCTTTTAGCAGGGAAGTTTCTTTTAATGAAGAAGGAATCGTAAATCTAATTCTATACCATGCGTAGCCGTCTAATTTATCGTAACCCTGGTAATCCCAAACTTTGGTAATCTCGATTGGCTTCCAG
>JBHEKZ010000223.1:0-6735 GCA_041859025.1 Melioribacteraceae bacterium
ATGAGATTGCTGAGAAAGGTGTCGCGGCACACTGGAAATATAAAGAGCATGTTGCTGCGCAAGATCAGGACCTTGAAGACTGGGTAAACTGGGTACGCGATATTTTTGAGAATGCTTCCAAAGATGAAGCCTCAAAAGAAATTATAGCGAGTTTCAAATTAAATTTATTCCAGGATGAAATTTATGTTTTTACTCCTAAAGGAGATCTGCGCCGCTTGCCGATGAACTCGACTCCTGTTGATTTCGCTTTTGAAGTACACAGTAATGTAGGCTACCACTGTATCGGAGCAAAAGTAAACGGCAAGATTGTTCCTCTGGATACAGTACTTCACAGCGGCGATCAGGTTGAAATTATTACATCCAAAAATCAAAGACCTAATAAAAGCTGGCTCCAGTTTCTTCAGACTCACAAAGCAAAGAATAATGTTCGTAAGTTTTTGAACAAAGAAGAGGAAAAACTTTACGAAACCGGAAAAGAGATTTGGGATAAGAAGATTAAGAAGCTCAAGCTTACTTTTACTCCGGATGATGTTACAAAACTTGCACGCAAACTGAAGTATGATAATCATCGTCAGTTTTACAATGCTGTTGCAATGGATAAGTTCAATCTGGATGAAATCTTAAATCCGGAACCGGAACAAGAGCAAAAGGCAACTCACGAAGTTGGGTTTGATAAATTTGTAGATATTGCCAGAACATCGGCGGGAAACGTTCTTGTAGAGGGTGACCACAAGGGAATGGCTTATACTTATGCCAAATGCTGCAGTCCTATACCCGGTGATCCGGTGATTGGATATGTAACAATTGGCGAGGGGATTAAGATTCACCGAAAGGATTGCAAGAACTTAATTAATATGCTTAAAGCCGGTGAGGAGAGATTAGTCCCGGTTAGTTGGCCAAAAGCAAACAGCACATTCTTTGTTGCCGGTATTACTCTGCGCGGCGATGATATGCCCGGATTGTTAAAGGACATTTCAAACAGCATCACAACATATCAGAATACAAACATTAAATCAGTAAACATTGCTACTCAAGATTCGATGTTCAAGGGTACAATTACGGTTTATGTTAAGGATATTGAGCATTTGAACAAGTTAATTGAACGATTAAAAAAGAATAAAGGCATTTATACAGTAGAAAGATTTGATGCCGAAAACCAGTAGAAGAGAATAATTGAAAGAAGAAAGAACGCTTGCCCTTGATTACGGTATCAAAAGGATTGGAATAGCAATTACCGATCCCCTTAACATGTTCGCCTATCCTTTAGTTACGCTTTCTAATGATTCCAGCTTCCCCGAAAAGTTTAAGAAATTGATTTCCGAATACAGTGTAATAAGAATTTTAGTGGGTATGCCTTTTAAGGAAAGCGGTGAAGAATCGGTTACTAGTAAAGCCGTTCTTGAATTTGTTGAAGCATTGAAAAAATATATTTTTTTGGAAATCATTTTTGTTGATGAACGCTATTCTTCCGAGATAGCCAAACAGCGGATCATAGAGACGGTTCCTTCCAAAAAGAAGAGAAGAGACAAAGGATTAGTTGATAAAAACGCAGCCGCTGTTATTCTGGAAGATTACCTAAAGAACAATTAATAGGGGAATATAGGCGTTTATTATTTTTGACATTTTTAACTATATGAACTATTTTGTAAACAAATAAAAAATCAAATTGGGAGCAAAAATATGACACTTGATGCACTTGGAATGATTGAAACAAAAGGATTGGTTGGGGCTGTTGAAGCTGCTGATGCAATGGTAAAAGCAGCTAAAGTAGAATTATTGGGAAAAGAAACGATTGGCGGCGGATATGTAACAGTAATGGTTCGCGGTGATGTTGGTGCTGTTAAAGCAGCTACAGACGCCGGTGCTGCTGCAGCTCAGAGAGTTGGTGAATTAGTTTCAGTACATGTTATTCCACGTCCTCATACAGACGTAGAACTTATTCTTCCAAAACGCACTAAGTAATTTTACGTTATGCTTTTAGCTCTTGGACTTATAGAAACCAAAGGGTTGATTGGCGCTATTGAAGCTGCCGATGCAATGGTAAAAGCCGCCAATGTAAAGTTGGTGAGCAAAGAAAAAATTACTGCTGCATTGGTCACAATCAAAGTTGTTGGAGAAGTTGCCGCAGTAAAAGCAGCCGTTGACGCGGGAGCAGCGGCAGCCCAGAGAGTTGGTCAGCTTGTAGCCGCTCATGTTATTCCTCGTCCGGATGATCAGATAGAATGCTTAATTTCCGACTTGCCAATTCAAGAACCAAAGGAAGAAATTCATCCTAAAGTAAAAAAAGTGAAAGAAAAGGTTGAAGAAAAACCGATGGTTGATTCACTTTTTAGCGAAGTTGAAAGTGTTCAGAAAGAAAAAGCTAAAAAGACTGAAGTTGAAAAGCCGATTGTTTCCAGAATTGAGGAATTGAAATCGGAAGCGCTTGAAGAAGTTAAAGAAATTTCATCTGATGAAGAAACTACAACTGAAGAGACTGAAGCAATTATTTCTGACGGCGTTACCGTTCCACCCGAAAGCGCATTATTAGGATTGAATGTTCATAAGCTTCGTCATTTAGCGCGTTCATTCGAAAATTTCCCGATTAAAGGAAGACAGATATCAAAAGCAAACAGAGAAGTTTTAATCGAATTCTTTAATCAGATTAGATAAATAATTACCCGGAATATCAGTTTTGCAAAACTCCACCTCTGTGGAGTTTTTTTTATATTTAAGCATGAAGAAAAAAATAATAACCATTTCATTTATTGCTTTATTATCCGTAGCATTTTGGGGCATTGTGGCTATGTCGCAAGATTATATAGCTACAATAAAAGTAAAGGTAGTCTTTACCGACTTGCCAAAAAACTACTCGGTAGGCTATGCATCTCTCACAGAATCATATTTGCAGGTGAAGGGAAAGGGATGGGAATTAGCAAAACTTACAGTCGGATCATCGACTGATTTTCGCGTTTCAGTTCATAAAAGAGCTGGAAGACAGAAAAAAGATCTTGGCGACTTCATTGAATCGAACCAATGGCTTTTCCCATCAATGCAAATTTTGCAAATTTCTCCTTCTCAAATCGAATTTGATATTGACCGAGTTAATTCGAAAGTCGTTAAGATTTCGAATAATTTTAAACTGAATTTCAAACCGGGATTTGATTCAACATCACAAGTTATTTTGCATCCTTCAACTGTTGAAATATTCGGCTCAAATTCGCTTTTACAGTCGATTGATTCTATCAACACATCAGTGAAAGAATTCAAAGATTTATCCGAAACACTTAGTTCTTACATACAACTGCAAGAGATTCCGGGAGTAAAACTTTCTGTCAATAGAGTAAAAATTGATGTTGAAGTACAAAAAATTGTCGAAAAAAGTTTTAGCGGTATTCCAATAGAAGTTAAGAATGTTCCCGCTGCAAAGGAGTTAATACTATATCCTTCTAAACTTGATATAGTTTTGCGAGGAGGAATAAACAAACTTGGCAGACTTACAAACGACAGTATAAAAGTTGCAGTAGATTATTGGGAAGCGTTAAAAGAAGAGGGGGGGAAAGTTGAGCCTGAAATTATTGTACCGAACTTTACTAAAGTGATCTCGGCAGAACCTAAAAAACTAGAATACATAATAAAACAATACTAACATGTTCATAACATTTGAAGGTTTAGACTTTTGTGGTAAATCAACTCAAGTACAACTGCTTGAAAAATTACTAATCGGAGAAGGTCATAAAGTTAAAATAATCCGCGAACCGGGCGGAACAAGCATATCGGAAAAAATTAGAAATGTGCTGCTGGATAAGAAAAATTCCGAGATGCTTATTGAGACCGAACTTGTTTTATTTGCAGCAAGCCGCGCTCAATTAGTCGGAGAAGTAATCATTCCATTGCTTGATAAAAATGCATTTGTAATTTCGGATAGATTTCATGATTCCTCAATTGCATATCAAGCATTCGGAAGAGGAATAAACTTAGAATTTGTTTCGGAACTGCAGAAATTTGTAATCGGCAAAGCTGTTCCGGATTTAACTTTCTTGATTGATATTCCTATTGATGAAGTTGTTAGAAGAAAAGCACTTGTTAAACAAGTTCAATTGGACCGGATTGAGAGATCGAAAATGGACTTCTATGAAAAGGTGAGAGAAGGTTACCTTTACTTGTCTGAAAAAGAGAAAAGGTTCAGAAAAATTGATGGCACTTTGACAATTGATCAAATCCATAAAATCATTGTTGATGAAATCACTGAATATTCGAAAGGATGATTTGATGAAGAAGAAAATTTTGTATGCTGCTTTGACTGTATTTGTTTTTTCCGGTTTTTTAACACGCGATAATGATATCTATTTTGAAATAAATAAAAGCATAGAAATTTTCGGACGTGTCTACAAAGAGGTTGCTCTAAATTATGTAGACGATCTTAATCCGGAAAATTTTATGATTGCCGGAATTGAAGGAATGCTCTCGACACTTGATCCGTATTCCAACTTTATCGATATATCCCAGCAGAAAGACATAGAGATTATCACAAAAGGAAAATATGGCGGAATTGGAGCTACTATAGGTGTCAGAAATAGTGAAGTAACTGTTGTTGATTTAATAGAGGGTTTTTCAGCTCAAAGACAGGGAATGAGGATCGGTGATGTAATTACTAGGATTAATGATCAGGCAATAGGCAAAGATAATTATGATCGATTGGGAGATTTTTTGAAGGGAGATGTTGGGACAAATCTTTCTGTCACAGTTAAAAGAGAAAATTCTTTAGAGCCAATTGTTTTTAACTTAGTCCGTGAAGAAATTGAAATCAAAAATGTTCCTTACTATGGTTTTATTCCGGAGAATAGTAATAATGCATATTTGAAACTGAGCGGTTTTTCTCAAACTGCCGGAGAAGAAGTAAAGAGAGCGCTCTTAAATTTAAAAGCAAAAAAAGAAATTAATTCGCTAGTTATAGATCTTCGAGGTAATCCGGGCGGATTATTGGATGCTGCGATAGATGTCTGCGAAAAGTTTTTGCAGAAAGGACAGCTTGTTGTAACAGTAAAAGGAAGAGATTCTTTGAATGTAAAAAATCATTTCTCCTTTGAAGAACCAATTCTTCCCGAAACAAAAGTAGTAGTTTTAATTGATGAAGGGACAGCTTCAGCGACCGAAATTGTAGCCGGCGCGTTTCAAGATCACGATAGAGCAGTTATTCTTGGTACTAATTCCTTTGGAAAAGGATTAGTGCAAACTATACTTCCACTTCCTTATAATAATTCTCTTAAGCTTACAACAGCAAGGTATTATACCCCAAGCGGCCGATCCATCCAAAAGATAAATTATTCAGATAAGGGAAAAATATTTGAAACAGACCACAGTATTACAAAAAAAGAATTTAAGACTGATAAGAAGCGAACAGTATATTCTGCCGGAGGGATTATGCCCGATACATTGGTTAAGAATGTAAGCAATTCGGAATTAGTGAAGAGATTACTAGCCGAAGGTGTTTTCTTCAGATTTGCTACTCATTATTACAACATTAATCCTTCGCTAGATGTTGCTTCAATTACACAGCAAAAATTGCTTGGCGAGTTCTCTTCTTATTTGGTGAAGGAAAAATTTGAATTTGTTTCAAAATCTGAAAAACTAATTGAGCAATTAAAAACAGCCGCAGCTGACGAGAAACTTGATCAGAAGTTTATAGATCAGCTTGAGAAAATGAAAGCCGAGTTCGACTCGAATCACTCTAATGAAATTCAAAAGTATAAAGATGATATATACAACTTCATACGTGAAGAGCTTATTGCACGGACCGGAGGCAAAGAGAAAAGATTAAGAGAATCTTTGATGTTTGATAAGCAATATGATATTGCTTGTAAAATTTTAGAAAATCAGAAAACGTATGACAAGATTTTAAGTAGGTGATAATTTCATTTTAAAACATAACATTATGTTCTTATCTTTATTCAGAAATTAACTGGTTATATGGCAATATCTAAAGTTTTTATCTATCGAAATCCGCAATTATCAAGATGCCCGAGTTGCAATAGTCTTGCTACGCTTCATAGATCCCGTGCAAGAAATATGTGGGAACAAATAGTCCGTCGTACTACATTTTTTAAAAATTACAGATGTAAGCAATGCGGATGGAGGGGCTTTCGGTCAACTGTTGTGCTAACTAAAAAGTCGTTTAGATCAGTGATGATTTATCTTCTTTTAATTTTGGCTACAGCATGGTTGGCAAGATATTTTATAACTCATTACGCGTTACAATAAATTAGTTACGCACGAAAAGAAAATCAGCACCTAATTCTTCAGCACTTGTGTAGTCTTTTAGGTAATGGATTTTAATTTGTCCCCGGTTTTTAATTAGCCAGCTCAAACCAATTTTCAATCGTTCCAAATCTTTCTGAGAAAGTTCTTTCCTTGCTTCTATTGATCCGTTAAAGTAATCATTCAACGCAGTCTCGAGTTTTATAGAATCTTTCTCAACAAATAAATCTTTGAAGTACATTTTCCCTTCCAGCAGAAGCACATACTCGTTTTTAGGAGAACTTGCAATCTCAATTAATACATTTGCTTTATTCAAGGGCTCTGAAAGTATTGATGAACGCTGTAATTGATTCAGAATTCGTTGTACAACATCTCTAATCTGAGCCGCTTCTTCAAATTTTTGTTTCTCACTTAATTCTTTCATCTTATTCAGAAGTCTGTCTACAGCCGACTGGTTATGTCCGCTAAGAAATTCATGAACTCTAATCAGTTCTTCTG
>JBHEKZ010000245.1:0-2626 GCA_041859025.1 Melioribacteraceae bacterium
GGTATATCAAGCGTCTTTGCAATTTCTCTGTATTTTAAACCGTTTATCTCGTAGAGAACAAAAACGCTTCTCATGTTATCCGGTAGGCGTTGTATTGCTTCTTTTATTTTAGACGACATCATTTTAAAATGTGTTGTTATGTATGGATTATGTGAACTTTCTTCCGTGGAAAAAGTTTCTTCAAACAATTCATCTATTTCGCTTTCTCTGTTAAGGGCAACAGCACGCCTTCTCAAAAAATCTATACATAAATTGTGCGTTGTTTTCATTATCCACGATTTTGCAGCTAATGCATTCACCAAGTCAATATTTTTCCAGATGCGGATAAGTGTTTCTTGTGTGACATCATCCGCGTCCATTCTGTTCTTCAGCATGTAAAAAGAGTACGAGTAAATCTTGTTTTTATATTGCTGAATAATGAAACGATATTTTTGTTCTGTAAACACGATTTTTTCTTGTATTAAAGACGAGGCCAACAGTCAATTTGTTACAACCGGCCGCAATCTTTTGTAGCAAATTACGATCTTGTAAATGAGAATGCGAAATCACTATTTTCCAAGCGTTTTAAGGAAGGGAAATGTATGTCCGACTTAAATAGCGAGCCTGGTGTAATAAATTGGAGGGATTTAACAGTACAAAATGCAGAGCAAGTACGCGATTTCTATAGCCAGGTTGTGGGATGGAAATTTGAGTTGGTTTCAATGGGAGAATACAGCGACTACAGTATGCTTACACCGGAAAGCAAAGTCGCTACCGCGGGTATCTGCCATGCTCAAGGTCCAAATGTCAATCTGCCGGCTCAATGGCTTATCTATATTAATGTTTCTGACATTGAACAAAGTATAACCGCTTGTCTAAAACTAGGCGGCAAATTAATTTCGAGCCTTAGAGACTATGCTGGAATGGGTAAGTATTGTATTATACAAGACCCGGCTGGCGCTGTATGTGCATTATTTGAACCGCAAGGAAAATGAAAGAATTAGATCCTTGCCCGGCTAAACGAAACAAGAAATTAGAAGCAACTATAAATTGCATGATTTATCCGAACGAGTTGGAAAAAACCTTCTTGTACAGTTGGGAATTGTTTGCTGAAGAAAAACAATGGTGTAAGAATAGAACAACAGAGTTCAGAGAATATTATTTTGTTTTATAAGTGAAGGTTGTTAATATAAATGGAAAGTTTTCTGTCCAGAATCGAAAATATTTTTCGCAATTCGACCTCTTCCGACGAGTTGTTTGACGCTTTTCATGATGCGATAAGCACTCGCGTAAGTGACGTTGATCTATATAAGATACTAATTGGAAATCCCGTACTTTCAGCAGACGAAATAAAAATGTTCACCGAAAAAATCGTGAAAGAAATTCCGAATCAAGCTCTAAATACTTACATGTGGACAGCGAATGTTTTTGGACATCAAAAGGAGGACGGTGAAAAACTCGAAGACGCAATTCGCTATTTTCAGAAATCGCTTGAGTGTGAACCCACCAATGCAGCACCATTAATTCGCTTACTGGACTTGTATAATTATGATGTAGATACTTCGGCAAACAAAACCATATTACATATGGTTGAATCACGAATTTCTGCTGTGAGTAGTAAAAGTCAAGTTTATTTTTCTCTTGCGGATCTATACAAACGGAAAAACGACTATTTGTTGGCCACAAAGTATTTGGCGCTTGGAGAGAAAGCGGCCGAAAGAGAGAACTCTAATAATAATAGCCAATAGTAAAGTAAAAGAAAGTCGAACCCCTAACGATTGTGCTTTTAGGTAATTCGTTTTTAAAATAAAAGCTTTTTCCTACCGAAAAATCCGCCGGGCCAATAGGGGTGTTGAAAGATAAAGTCGCTCCAATTCCATGTTTTAAATCTCTAAACTTAATTGCAGACCTTTCTGCCCACATTGAACCAAGATCATAGCGGGCTCGGATATAAGTATCGAAGAATAATTTGAAAGGAAGTTTGTAACGTACTTCAAGAGATGAAAGAAAAACTTGTCTTCCACGATATTCATTCTCGCGCAGTCCGTAAAAGGTACTTTGCCCTCCAAGTGAAAACTGTTCACTTAGCGGAAGAGTATTATCGCCGGAACCAATCATTGTTCGAAAGCTCCATACGTGGTCGGAACGTAATCCAAAGAATACTTTATAATCAAAAAATATTTTTGTGTATCCGATATCTCCACCAAAAGCAGTTTGTGCTGTTTCATAAAATGATTTTATTAAAAATCCTTTGTTTGGATAAGGGTATTCATTCTGAGAATCAATCAAGAGAGAGAGCCTCAAGCTTGAAATGTCGACGTCGAAAGAGGGACCGGTGTAATCGTAAAGCCCGGTTATTTTATCTCTTTGATAACGAGCTTCTAAAAATAAATTGCCGAACCGCTCTACCTGCGCACCAATACCAAACATACCACCGTAAAAAATTTGTCTATACTCGCCCGACTTGCTTCTAATGAATTTGTTTGGATTTTGAGAAACTACATCAACGTAATTGTTTATATCGGTAAATTCATAAATACCACGCAGTTTGTATGTTAGGTATGAATCAAATATTCGATGTGCCTTTTGTTCTATAGAGTAAGAACGGTTACGTATGCCGCCGCTAATTAAGGCGCCAATTGCGGAC
>JBHEKZ010000387.1:0-3177 GCA_041859025.1 Melioribacteraceae bacterium
ATTCATCAGTTGTGTTAAGATGAGTTCTTTGAGGTACAACAGTTTCTTTAGAGGAAAGACTCGCGAAGGCGGTTTTCATTTGCTCAATCGCGTCAATCATAGAAAACGATTTAATTACATCTTTGCCAGAAATAAATAAAAGCTTACTCATTCAACTCCGCATCTGTAAAAAGTTGAAAACCTTATCTAAGTATAAATCCGTTTTGTAGCGGGTCGGCCGGATTTATATAAAAAACATTCTTTCCAGTTATAAAAGCATTTCCTTCAACTTCCGGAATAACTGCTTCATATTTATCGAACTTCACTTCCGAAATAACTTTGGTCGAGAACTTAGTTCCAATTACGCTTTCAATAATCATGGACTCGTTAAATTTCAATTCTTTTTTTGCGTAATGCAGCGCGGCGCGCGCGCTAACACCAGTACCGGTTGGACTTCTGTCCACTTCTCCTTCAGCAAAGATGCATACGTTTCTGCTGTCGGAGTTTTCGGTTAAAGGTGCACCGTAAAATATTGTTCCGTATAAAAAACTAAGATCATCATCAAACGGATGTTTTATTTCAAAGTTTTCCATCACAGCGCGTTTAATCAACATGCCTTTTTCAATCAGCTCTCTAAATTCACGTTCATGCATCGTGAGCCCCAACTGATCCGCTTTAACATAAGCATAGAAAGCTCCACCGTAAGCGATATCAAAAGTTATATTACCTAAAGTAGGAACCTCAACGGTTAAATCTTTCTTATATAAGAAGGAGGGAACGTTGTGAAAATAAACCGACTCGACTTTCCCATTATTAATCCTTGCGTGGGAAGTAATTAGACCGGCAGGAGAATCAATTTTAATCTGAGTAACCGGCTCAACCATTTCAAACATTCCGGTTTCTAAAACAACTTTGGTAACTGCTATGATTCCATGTCCGCACATTGTGCTGTAACCTTCGTTGTGCATAAAGATTACGCCAAAATCAGCTTCGCTTGTTACCGGAGGTGTTATAATGCATCCGTACATATCAGCATGTCCGCGAGGCTCGAACATCAGTGCAGTTCTGTAATGATCGAGATTCTCTTTCATATAGCGGCGTTTCTCAAGAATTGTAGCGCCTTTAATTTCCGGCAGACCGCTTAATATTATTCTGAGAGGTTCTCCGGCAGTATGCGCATCAATAGTTTCAATTTCTATCCACTCTTCGGGATGATTCCATTCAGCTATTTTTTTGAAGTGTGAAGTAAAAGACATGAATGCCTCGGTAAAAGGTAGTGTATAAATATTTCTCGATTAATAAAATCTGAGCCCCGAAACAGTTCAAGGCTCAGTATGAAAATTTAGATTTTATCACTTGCGAAATCTTCAACATCTTCTACAGCTTTTGGAATTGGTTTACCGAGAACGCGGCAGCCATTTTTCATAACAACAACATCATCTTCTATTCTGATTCCGCCAAAGCTTCTGTATTCGCTTACTTTATCATAATTAATAAAGTCCGCATGTTTCTTTTCACTCTGCCATTTATCGATCAAGGTTGGAATGAAATAAAGACCCGGTTCAACTGTTAATACAACTCCTTGCACAAGCGGTCTTGCATAGCGCAGAGATTTTAGTCCAAACTGAGTACTGCGTTTTAGTTTTTCATCATAACCAAAATTATTTTCGCCATAGTTTTCCATGTCGTGAACGTCTAAACCGAGCAAGTGACCTAGGCCATGTGGAAAGAATAACGCATGTGCACCAGCTTCAACTGCGGCTTTAGTATTTCCCTTCATTATGCCAATTGCTTTTAATCCGTCCACCATAACTTCAGCGCATTTCAGATGGACAGATTTGAACGTAACACTAGGTTTAATTTCAGAAATTGAAACAAGCTGAGAAATCAAAACGATTTCGTAAATGTCTTTTTGTTTTTGAGTAAACTTTCCGCTGACCGGGAAAGTACGTGTGATATCGCTTGCATAATGAAGCAACGATTCAGCACCGGAATCGTTTACAACCAAATCACCATCTTTAAGTCTATTTCCATAGTAATGATTATGCAGAGTTTCTGCATGGCGAGAGAAGATAACCGGAAAACCAAGTCCGCTGCCAAGAGACATTGCCAAGCCGGCAATAAATCCCATTACATCACGCTCCATCATTCCCGGTTTCGCAAAACGCATTGCTGTTGTCTGCATTTCATATGAAATCTCAATTGCTTTTTCAATCTCAGCAATTTCTTCAGCAGATTTCACTTGGCGTTGTTCAGCAATTGCTTTTATAAGCAGCATCGAGGAATATTCATTCACATACTTTGGAGCAATACCCAACAGTTTGTGAAGCTTCAAAATGTTATCGTGTCTGTACTGAGGAACAAAATGAATTTTTCTACCTTGCTTAATCGCGTTTGAACAAACATTTTCCAATTCACTTAGCGGGGCAGATTGTTTAACACCGCATTTTACCGCTCGCTGCTTTATAGTTGGCTGAGGCCCCATCCACACAATATCATCAATAGTAAAATCATTTCCGTAAATAGTTTCCTTGTTTTCATCAAGATCAATAACCGCCGCCAACTCTGCTTGATCTAGACCAAAGTAGTAAAGAAAAGTTGAGTCTTGCCGGAATGAGTAAGTGTTGTCGGTATAATTCATTGGGGCTTCGTTATTGCCGAGGAAAAGAATTAATCCGGATTTTAATTTTTTCTTTAGCTCCGTTCTTCTGCTAATATAGGTTTTCGCGCTAAACATATTTTCCACCTTCTATTTTAACTAAGTTGTTCATTAATCAATTCGTCTGATAAGAACTGACTTTATGAGAGTTAAATACTAATGTGCTTGTGAAAATAAGAAGATAGTTTGCAAAGAAAAACCTTTTTGATAGGAGAATTCGTTAAAGAAAATCTGGTTTTAGATCCGCCTAAAATGAAAAAAAACACAGATCAACATTTCGCAAATTTTAATAATAATAGATTCAGAATAATGTATTAAATTCGTATCAATTTTTTAGGCACATAGTTAATGAAAGATCTTCTTAAGGGTGATTCCGCCAGAGAGTTCGATAGATTTTACCAGGAAGTCGAAGAATTAAAAGACGTTTGGACAAGCTACCAGCAGTTGCTTCTAAGTTATAAGGCCAGCGAAGAAGAAATAAAAAGAAAAAATGATGAGCTAAATGAATTAAATGAATCGAAGGATAAGTTTTTTTCTAT